>JAFAYP010000438.1 GCA_019240305.1 Solirubrobacterales bacterium | reverse complement strand
TCAGGAGACGATCACGGTCGGGGGGCAGACGGTGGCGTTGACCGGCGATTTCAGTCAGGGGGCGTGGGTGAGTTTTCCGGTGACGGTGGCGGCGGGGCAGAGCGTGCTGATCAAGGTGGATCGGGTGGCGGGTCCCAACGCGGTGTTATCGGGGATCTTCCTGGGCGAGGGCTCCGCGACGTCGACGCCGCCGCCTGTCCCGTCGTCGTTCTTTGGAGTCGACAACTACTCGGCCGACCAGACGGCGTACGCGGGAGATCTGCAGCAGCTCAACACCAAATGGTGGGAGGGAGGGCTCACGCTGATGGACAAGCCCAACCAGACCGCGATGCTGGCGCAGGGCTATCATTTCCTACCGACGTTCAACACGGGCCTCGTGATGCGGGAGGCTGGGCTGACGAGCGTTTCGGCGTCGACGACGCAGGCGGCCGATCCCACCTCGTGCGTCGATGAGCCCTGCACGCTGAACACGAGCGCCATCCTCGGCGAGGTCCAGAGCGTGCAGGCGGAGCTCGGAGGCAGCGGAAACTACTACAGCGTCGGCAACGAGGTGGACGACTCGTTCAGCGACGACGTGTCGCCGAACGTGTACGTCGGGCAGTTCGATGCCTGGGTCAACGCGATCAAGCAGGGCGATCCCACGGCCAAGATCGTCGCCCCGAGCATCAGCAGCGTGAGCTGCTGCAACAATCTGACCACGCAGCCATGGGGGACGGCCGGTCAGTGGTTTGCGAGTTTCGTCACCGACTACGAGCAGCAGCACAACGGCACCAAGCCGCCGATCGACGTGCTGGCCATGCACCTGTACAACGAGGACCTGACCACCGGCGCGGCCAGCGTGGCGCAGATCGCGAACTATGTCAGCGAGGTACAGACGTTTCGCCAGGAAGCGAACAGCCTGGGCTATGCCGGCACGCCGATCTGGATCACCGAGTTTGGCTTCCTGTTTCCGCCCGGGGGGCCGCTGACCACGACGCAGAGCGATGAGATCACCGGTGCCCTCACCGATCTGGAGGCCAACGCGTCCTCGCTAGACCTGCAGCGGATGTTCGCGTTCACCGATGACGCCCAGTCGACGATGAGTGACGGACTGCGGCCGTTGTTCAACCCAAACGCCAGGTCGAGCCCGTCAACGCCGATGGGGTTGACCGACTACGGGCAACTGATCGCCGGTCTCGATGGTGGCTAGCGGCTGATCCGTCGCAGACGGGGCTGCGCATGACCCTGGCGGAACCACGCCGGGCGATGCTCGTCGGGTTCGCGATCCTGGGAACGTTCCTCGTTGCGCTCTCGCTGTTGGGACATGGCCTGCTTGCACATCCGTCTTCGGATGAGGGCGCATATCTGGCGTACGCGCGGAATCTGATCCACGGATCCTACGCGGTCGCCTCGCAGCAGGGAGGCGAGCATGGGGACGGGCTCTACCTGTGGCACGCCCCCGGGCTGCCGCTGGTCATTGCCCCGCTGGTCTGGATAGGCGCCCCAATCTCGATCATCCGTCTGCTCGGACCACTGTGCTTGATCCTCGCCGGCTTGCTGTTGGTGCGGATCATGCGTCGATTCGTCGCGATCGAGATCGCCATTGCCGCGGGCTTCGCTCTCTGCCTCTACGAGCCTTTCTGGCGCCTCTTGCCCGAGCTCTTCGTTGAGCCGCTTGCGCTCGTGCTGACGCTTGCAGGATTCGAAGCGTTGCTCCGGAGCTATGAGCGCCGGAGTCTGCGATGGGCGGTCGCCGGAGGGCTCGCCTTCGGGTACGTGGTCCTCTGTCGCGAGGAATACGGCTGGATGCTGGTCGCCGTGCTGGTGCTCGCCGCGTCGGCGTCCCCCCTCCGACGCTGGCGTCGCACAATGGTTCAGCTGGCGGTGTGCGCGGTCACTGCCTTCGGCGTTTGCGTGCCATGGCTCGCCTATACGTATTCGAAGACTCACGTGATCTTGTACTGGGGGGCCGCATCGGGGGAGTCGTTGTGGTGGATGTCATCGCCCACGCCTGGAGTCAGCGGCAGCTGGATGCCGGTTCCCGCGGTGTACACGCAGCCGCAGCTCCGCCGCGATCGGCCCCTGTTCCATCGTCTCGCGGCTCTATCCCAAGTCGATCGCGAACGCACGCTGACCAGGATCGCCGAGCGCAACATCGAACAGCATCCCGTCAACTACCTGCGCCATCTGCTCGACAACGCGGAGCGCATGTTCCTCGACGAGCCGTTCAACTTCGAGTCGTCTGGTCCCGGACCGACCCTGTACGGCCTCCCAAACATTCTCCTCCTGCTCGGTGCCGCTTGGGCCGCCTGGGTGCTGCGGCGAACGCGAATCCTATATCCCCGGCTGCTGCTCCCGCTGCTGTTGTTCGGAGCCTTGGGGTTGGTATACCACCTGCCCGCGGCTGCCTTTCCGAGGATGACAACCCTCTCGATCCCCAGCTTTCTGGTCCTGATCGCGCTCGGCTTCGACGCCCGCTTCTATCATGCTGCACCTGCCGACGAAGGCCGATGCGTCCTCGCTAGACTCGCAGCCGATGTTCGCGTTCACCGATGACGCTCAGTCGCCGACGAGCGACGGACTGACGCCGTTGTTCGACCCGGACGCCGCATAGAGCCCGTCGACGCCGATGGGGCTGACCGACTGTGGCCGACTCCTCGCGCAGCTCGACGGCGGTTAGCCGGCTGATCGATCGCAGACGGGCGTCGGATCGGACGGGACCGGCTGAGCGCGCGCTTTCGGTACTGTCCTTCGTGGCGGCTCTGGCAATTCTGGTCCTCGCGCTCGTGCCGGCAACCCGGAAAGACGCCGTGATACCGCCCGTTGCGACACAGGCGCCCGGTCCGGTCCCGCAGTCGTTCCTTGCGGTGGCCAACTATTCTCCGGACCAAGCCGTCAACCCGGGAGATCTTCGCCAGTTCAACTCGAAGTGGTGGAGCGGCGGGCTCCAGCTCTCCGACGTCGCCAACCAGCGGCAGATGCTGCGCGAGGGTTATCGCTTCCTGCCGGCGTTCAACACCGGCTATGTGATGCGGACCCAGGGACTTGCCAGTGATGTGCCCGCCTCGACGTCCAAGCAGAGCGATCCGCACTCGTGCATCGATACGCCGTGCGCGTTGAATACGAGCGCCATGCTGGCCGAGGTTCGGGGTGTGCAGTCGTCGATCGGGACGGATGGCAACTACTACAGCATCGGCAACGAGGTCGATGATTCGTTCAGCGACGACGTGTCGCCGAGCGTGTTCGGCGGGCAGTTCGATGCGTGGGTGAGCGCGATCAAGCAGGGCGATCCGACGGCCAAGATCGTGGCGCCGAGCATCAGCAGCGTGAGCTGCTGTGATTCGACGGTCAGTCAGCCGTGGGGGACGGCGGGCCAGTGGTTTGCCAGCTTTGTCGCCGATTATGAGCAGCAGCACGACGGGGCCAAGCCGCCGATCGACGTGCTGGCCATGCACCTCTATAATCTTGAACCGGGGACTGGCACCGCCGGTGCCGAGCAGGTGGGCCACTATGTCGATGAGGTGCAGAGTTTCCGTGAGGAGGCCGACCGGTTGGGTTATGCCGGGGTGCCGATCTGGATCACCGAGCTTGGCTTCCTGTATCCGCCGGGCGGGCCGCTGACCGCCGCGCAGAGCGGTCAGATCACCAACGAGTTGCGGGCCTTGGC
>JAFAYP010000418.1 GCA_019240305.1 Solirubrobacterales bacterium | reverse complement strand
CGTGCTCACCGGGCGGATAGGACCGCCGCTCGACGCCGCACTTGTCGGTCAGGCAGCGCTCGCCCTTGAGGAACAGCTTCTGGCCCTCGCGGCGGCACTGCTTGCACTGGGCACCCGTGTCGCGAGCCATCAGACACGCCTCCGCTTGCGCGGCCGGCAGCCGTTGTGGGCCTGCGGGGTAACGTCCTTGACGCCGGTCACCTCGAGCCCAGCCGCCTGCAGGGACCGAATCGCCGTCTCACGGCCGCTTCCCGGCCCCTTGACGAACACCTCGACGCGCTGCAGGCCGTGCTCGATGCCCTTGCGGGCGGCCGCGTCGGCGGTCACCTGGGCCGCGAACGGGGTCGACTTGCGCGAACCCTTGAAGCCCGCCCCGCCGGCCGACTCCCAGGCGATGACGTTGCCCTCCCGGTCGGTCAGGGACACGATCGTGTTGTTGAACGAAGTCTTGATGTGGGCCTGGCCGATCGGAATGTTCTTGCGGACGCGCCGGCGGCCGCGCTGAGGACGTCTGGGTGCCGGCATTTACTTCTTGCCGGCCTTCTTCTTGCCGGCGACCTGCATCCGCTTGGGGCCCTTGCGCGTGCGCGCGTTGGTCTTGGTGTTCTGGCCGTGCACCGGCAGACCGCGCCGGTGGCGCAGCCCGCGATAGCAGCCGATCTCCTGCAGGCGCTTGATGTTCTGCGAGCGCTCGCGCCGCAGATCACCCTCGACCGTGAGCTCGCCGTCGATCCGCTCGCGGAGCTTGATCACCTCGTCCTCGGTCAGGTCGCGGACCTTGCGGTCGGGCTCGATGCCGACCTCGGCCAGGAGCTGGTTGGAGGTCGAGCGGCCGATCCCGTAGATGTAGGTCAGCCCGATCTCGACGCGCTTGTTGAGGGGAATGTTGACACCGGAGATGCGTGCCATCTCAACCTTGCCTTTGCTTGTGGCGGGGATTCGAGCAGATCACGAGGACCCGCCCGTTCCGGCGGATGATCTTGCACTTCTCGCACATCGGCTTGACCGACGGTCGTACTTTCACGCTCGCTCGTTTCGCTCTCGTCGCCTGTTGAAACCTAGTAGTGCCGCGACCCGGCTCTGGAGACCGTTCCGGTCGCCGCTACCGTGCTGCAGCAGCGCACGCGGCACGGAAGAACTCGCGCGCGGGCGCAACGAGCGATGTTAGCAGGGGCGGGGCCGCGCGCCGTCGCTGGGATGGGCCTCGCTCCGCTCGGCGTCCCTGGGGCCATTTCGCCGGGCATCCTTGCCCGGCGGCGGAGCCGCGCACCTAGGCGGCGGCGCGCCCGCCCTTGGCCTCGTGCCAGGGCGTCAGAACCCGCGGCCCGGCCGCGGTCACCGCGATCGTGAACTCAAAGTGGGCGGCCAACGAGCCGTCCTGCGAGTAGATCGCCCAGTGGTCATCGCCCACCCGCACCGCGTGCCGGCCGGCGGTGACCATCGGCTCGACCGCCATGACCATCCCCTCCTCGAGCGGGATGCCCGTGTTCGGGCTGCCGTAGTTGGGGATCTGAGGATCCTCGTGCATCTCGCGCCCGATCCCGTGCCCGACCAGCGAGCGCACGATCGACAGCCCGGCCGCCTCGACGTGCTGCTGGATCGCATGTGAGACGTCGCCCAGCCGATTACCGACCACGCACTGCTGCACGGCCAGAAACAGCGACTCCTCGGTGACCCGCAACAGCTTGGTCGCGATCGGGCTGATCGGTCCGACCGGGAACGTCCGGGCGGCATCGGCCACCCAGCCGTCGTAGACCACGCCGATGTCGACCGACAGGATGTCCCCCTTGGCCAGCGTGTAGGGGCCCGGGATGCCGTGGACGATCATCTCGTTGGGCGAGGCACAGATCGAGCCGGGGAAGCCGCGGTAGCCCTTGAAGGCCGGCGTGGCCCCCTGGGAGCGGATGAACTTCTCGGCCGCCGCATCGAGATCGGCGGTGCTGACGCCGGGGCGGATCTTGCCGGCGAGCAGGTTCATGGTCTTGACCAGGATCGCGCCCGCGCTGGCCATCCGATCGATCTGCTCGGGCGTCTTCTTGATGATCACACGTCTTCCTCGAGTCGCAGCGTCGCGATCACCGCGCGGATGTGGTCATGGACCTCGGCCGGACCGCGTGTCCCGTCGACGCGACGCAGGATTCCCTTCTCATCGTAGTAGTCGATCACCGGTTCGGTCTGGTCGTGATAGACCTTCAGGCGCTTCTCGACGACCTCGGGCTTGTCGTCGTCGCGCTGCACCAGCCGCGAGCCGTCCTGGTCGCACACGTCGTCGTGCTTGGGCGGGTCGAACTCGACGTGGTAGTTGTGGCCCGCCTTGACGCACACCCGCCGGCCGCTGAGTCGCCGGACCACCTCCTCGTCGGGAACGTCGATCAGCAGCACCGCGGTGATCCGCCGCCCGAAGTCCGAGAGCTGCTTCGACAGCGCCTCGGCCTGGTGGATGGTGCGGGGGAAGCCGTCGAGGATGAACCCGTCCTGGGCGTCCTCCTGTTGCAGGCGCTCGCCGGCCATGGCGACGATCAGCTCGTCTGGGACGAGGTCGCCCCGGTCCATGTACTCCTTGGCCTGCTTACCGAGCTCGGTGCCCTCCTTGACGTTCGAGCGCAGCATGTCGCCCGTCGCGATGTAGGGCAGCTGGAAATCAGAACGCAGGCGTTCGGCCTGCGTTCCCTTGCCGGCGCCCGGCGGCCCGAACAGGATCAGGTTGAGCTCTGACACGCGGGCATCACTGTATCGGTAGCGAACGTTCCGAGGTGCAACGCAATCGGGCCCGAGTCACCAGGAAGACTTGGACCCGACACGCTTGAAATGCTGCGGGACGGGTGGCCGTCCACCCTAGGGCGTGCGCCTGGGCCGGCATCCCTGCCGGCCCACCCCGTGGCGCTGCCAAAGGCCACCCCGCCTTTCCCCTAGATGCCCCCGAGGTCAGCCCCCGACTCGAGCCGAGGCCCCCTCGCGCCTTGCGGCCCATCCAACGGTACGTCTGCCCCCAGACGGATCTGCGCCCCCACGGCGCCCCCTGTCGATCCGCCCGCTTTCCAGATCCTGCGCCCCCACGCCCCCGAACCGCGTGTGCATGAACCGGTGCCCCCACGACGGATCCACGCCCGGGTGGGCCGGCCCCATTCCGTCCTGCCTGCAGTGCTTGTTGCTCGTGGCGGTCATGCGATGAGAGGTAGCTAACTACAGCTCCGAGCCGTTCGCCCCAGGGGTGGACCCCAGGGTTTTTCCGTTGCCGTTCCCTGGGCCCCCAGCAGGGTGCTCTGAGCTCCGCGCGGCCTCGATGGCCGCGACCAGCTCGATCCATCCTGTGAACGGGCGCGAGTTCTCTGCCCCACGCGAGAACGAACCGGTGATCGGATCGGAATCGATGTCGATCGCCAGCTCCAGATGCCTCGTCGCCCTCATCACCGGCTGAGATGCTGACCGCTCGGTCCGGTATTCGCCCCAGGGGGGTACCCCAGGATTAGCCGCAAATCCAATCGGGGTACATTGCTCTATATGCCGGTGCGGGAGGCGCCCGACAGACGTGGCCGGCCCCTGCGAGGACGCATGGGGCTCCTGGAGCGCGAGACCGCACTCCGGGAGATCACCGCTGTCCTGGATGCCCTCGGCGCCGGCGACGCACTGCTGCTCGAGGGCTACGCCGGGATGGGCAAGACCCGCCTGCACGAGGCGGCGCTCGACGAGGCCCGCAAGCGTGGCGTTCGCGTGCTGCGGGCGGCCGGCGCCGAGCTCGAGCAGAACGTCGCGTTCGGAATGGCCCGCCAGCTCGTCCGGGCGCTGCTCCACGAGTTGCCCGAGGACGCCCGCCGGCCCTTCCTGGCCGAGGCAGCGGAGCGCGTGCGCTCGCTCGCCGGGCCGCACGAGGAGCTGACCGGCCCCGACGATCCGGGCGATCTGACCGTCTCGCACGGCCTGTTCGCCGCGATGGCCGGCGCGACCGAGTCCCGCCCGACCCTTCTGGCCCTCGATGATCTGCACTGGGCCGACGTCGCTTCGCTCGAGTTCGTCCTCTACGTCCTGCACCGCCTCGACGAGCTGCCCGTGTCGCTGATCATGACCCGCCGACCCGATCCGGCCGGCGATGCGTCCGAAGCGCTCGACCGGATCGCCAGCCATCCCCGCGTTCGCGTCGAGAGCCTCACCCCGCTGGGCTTCGAGGCGGTGGAGGAGCTGGCCGTGGCCGCCCTGGGCGAGCGGGCCGACGCCGGCCTGGTCGAGGCGTGCCTCGAAGTCACCGGCGGCAATCCGTTCTACCTGGGGGAGCTGCTCTTGGCCCTGGCCGACGACCGCGACGCCTCGCCCGCCGAACTCACCCAGCGTGCGCGGGCACTCGCCCCGGATGCGGTCACCCGCTCGCTGCGGGTGCGCGTCGGTCGGCTGGGCTCGGACGCCGCGGCGCTCGCCCGGGCGGTGACCACCCTGGGGGCCGACGTCCCGCTGCGGCGAGCGGCCGCGCTGGCCGGTCTGTCGATCGAGGCGGCGAGCGCCGCCGCCGACGCCCTCGCCGGCGTCGAGGTGCTGCTGGCCCGCGAGCCGCTGCGGTTCGTCCATCCGCTCGTCCAGCAGTCGATCGCCCAGGACATCCCGCCGTTTGACCGCGGCAGCCGGCACCTGGACGCGGCCCGCCTGCTCTATGCCGACGGCGCCGACGTCGAGCTGGTCGCCGCCCATCTGCTCCTCGCTCACGCCGGCGGCGATCCCTGGGTGGTCGAGCAGCTGCGCTCAGCCGCCCGGGAAGCCCGGGCTGCCCAGCCCGCCGCGCGCTATCTCCGGCGCGCCCTGGATGAGCCCCCCTCACCAGGGCTGCGCGGCGAGGTCCTGGCCGAGCTCGGGGTGATCGAGGCCGCGCTCGGCCAGCCCGAGGCCGCCGAGCATCTCGCACTCGCCGCCGCGGCCAGCACGGAGCCGCGCCGGCGCGCCGAGCTGACCCTCCAGCGCGGACGCGCCCTCGACGCGCAGGGCCTCCACGAGGAGGCGGCTCGCGCCTACGACGCCGCCAAGGCCGAGCTGCCACTCGAGTCCGAGGAGCCGGAGGAACTCGAGCTGCGCGACCAGCTCGAGGCGAGCTTCATCTCGGCCGCTTCGATGGTGCCCGACCTGCAGCCGATTGCCCTGGAGCGATCCACGCGCGTGATCGCGCACGCGGTCAAGGGCCCGCGCACCCAGGGCCAGCGGCTGCTGCTCGCCCAGGCCGCTCTGCACGCCACCACGAACGTCGGCGAATCAGCCCACAACGCGGTCGAGCTGGCCGAACGGGCGTGGGACGGCGGGCGGCTGCTCACCGAGGCCAACCCGCAGTGGCTGGGCTGGCGGCTCGTGGCTGCCGCCTTCCTGCTCAACGGCGAGCTCGAGAGCGCGATCGATGTGGCCGACGCGGCGCTCACCGACTCGCGCACCCGCGCCTGGCCGCTGGCCTTTGCCACCGCGAGCTACGTGCGCGGGCTGCCGCGGCTGTGGCAGGGGCGCGTGACCGACGCGATGGCCGACCTCGAGCTGGCCCGCGACGCCTGCCGCTACGGCTGGCAGCAGTTCGCCCGCTCGGCCGCCGCGCACTATGCGCTGTGCCTGATCGAGCACGGCGAGCTGGACCGGGCGCAGGCCGTCCTGGACGAGGACGGGCCGCTGTCGGAGCCGCAGGACATCGAGGACGTGCTGCGCCTGTATTCGCTGGCGGAGCTCCGCCTGGCCCAGGGCCGTCCGAAGGAGGCGCTCGAGACGGCGCTCACGGTCGGCGAGATCGGCGAGCGCACGGTGCGTTACCTCGGCTACTGCGCGTGGCGCAGCACCGCCGCCGAGGCGGCGATGCTGCTCGGCGAGCGCGACCGGGCGCTCGAGCTGGTCCGCGAGGAGCAGATGCGGGCCGAGCGCACCGACGTGCTCCACATGCGCGTCCGGGCCCGGCGGGTGCTCGGTCTGTGCGAGGGCGGCCGATCCGGCCTGCGCAACCTCCGCACCGCGGTTCGCCTGGGCTCCAATGCCCCGCCCCGGCTGGAGACGATCCGCGCACTGATCGACCTGGGAGCCGCACTGCGGCGCGAGAACCATCGCAGCGAGGCCCGCGAGTGGCTCGAGCGCGGCGCCGACCAAGCCGCCCGCGGCGGCGCGGTGGCGCTGGGCGAGCGGGCCCGGGTCGAGCTGGCCGCCACCGGGGCCCGTCCCCGGCGCGAGGCGCTGCTCTCAGGCCCCGCGTCGCTCACCCCATCAGAGCGCCGGATCGCCGAGCTCGCCGCCACCGGGCAATCGAACCGCGAGATCGCCCAGGCGCTGTTCGTCACGCCCAAGACCGTCGAGTACCACCTGCGCAACACCTATCGCAAGCTCGACATCCAGACCCGCCAGGAGCTCGCTGTGGCCCTCACTGTGTAGCCGGCTGCGGGCGCACTACTCCCGTCGGCCATCCGGCGAGCCCTATTTCAGGAAGCCCTCGTAATTGCGCATCATCAACTGCGCCTCGAGCTGTTTCATCGTGTCGAGCGCGACGCCGATGACGATCAGGATCGAGGTGCCGCCGAAGAAGAAGTTGGCCGAGGTCTGGTCGATGAGGATCGTCGGCAGCGCGGCGATCGCGGCCAGGAACAATGCGCCTGGGAACGTGAGTCGCGCCAGGATCCGATCCAGGAATTCAGCGGTCGGTCTGCCTGGCCTCACCCCCGGGATGAACCCCCCGTACTTCTTGAGGTTGTCGGCTTGGTCCACCGGGTTGAACGTCACCGCGGTGTAGAAGTAGGTGAACAGGATGATCAGCAGGCTCTCGCCCAGCACGTAGTGCCAGCCCTGTGGGTTGAAGAAGTTCTGGACGCTGGTGGCGAAGTTGTTGCGGTTCTGCCCGAGCAGCTGACCGAGCGTGGGCGGAATGGCCATCATGCTGGCGGCGAAGATCACCGGGATCACGCCGGCCATGTTCACGCGCAGCGGCAGGTAGGTCTGGGTGCCACCGGTCATCCGTCGCCCGATCACCCGCTTGGCGTACTGGATGGGGATCCGGCGCTGGCCCTCCTGGACGAACACGATCGCCGCCACCACGCCGATCGCGATGAACGGCATGATCACCTTGAACACCTGGTCGGGGTTGTTCCACCACGACTGCACGCCGTGCGGGATGCGGGACACGATCGAGGCGAAGATCAGCAGCGAGATGCCGTTCCCGATGCCGCGCTGGGTGATCAGCTCCCCCATCCACATCAGCAGGACCGTGCCCGCGGTGAGGGAGATCACGATCAGCAGAACCTTGGCCAGGTTGAAGTTCGGGATCAGCGTGACGCTGGCGCTGCTCTCGAGGCTCTTGAACAGGAACACGTAGCCGATCGACTGGGCGAAGGCCAGCCCGACCGTGAGGTAGCGCGTGTACTGGGTGATCCGCGCCTGCCCCACCTCGCCCTCCTTGGAGAGCTTCTCGAGCGAGGGCACCACGACCTGCAGGAGCTGCAGGATGATCGAGGCGGTGATGTAGGGCATGATCCCGAGCGCGAAGATCGCGATCCGGGTCAGCGCGCCGCCCGAGAACAGGTTCAGCAGCCCGAGGATCCCGTTGTTGCCGAGATTCGAGTTCTGGATCTGGTTGACCGCCGAGGCGCTGATGCCAGGAGCCGGGATGTGGGTGCCCAGCCGGTAGAGCGCGAGCATCGCCGCCGTGAACAGGACCTTGTTGCGAATCTCGCCGACCCTGAACGCGCCGAGGATGGTCGAGATCACGTCGGAAGGCCTCCGCCCTCGGCCTCGACGATCACCTGACAGGTGCCGCCGGCCGCCTCGATCTGCTCCTGCGCCGCCTTGCTGAACTTGTGCGCGTGCACGGTCAGCGGCTTGGACAGCTCGCCCTTGGCGAGAATCTTGACCGGGATGCCCTTCTTGGTGGCCAGGCCCTTGGCGTGCAGCGCCTCGAGCGTGACCGCCGCACCGGACTCGAATCGCGCCTCGAGGTCGATCAGGTTGACCGGCTGCGTGTGGGTCCGGAACGGCTCGAACGGCATCGACTTCTTCATGTGCGGACCGCGCAGCTTGCGCATCCGCATGTGAATCGGGTTCTGCCCGCCCTCGAACCGGGCCCGGCGCTTGGCGCCCGAGCGCGATCCCCAGCCCTTCTGGCCCCGGCCCGACGTCTTCCCGGTGCCCGAGCCCTCGCCGCGGCCGACCCGCTTACGCGGCCGCCGGGATCCCGGCGCCGGCTTCAGGTTGTGCAGCCCGATCCGCTCCTCGCGCTCGGGAGCGTCGTCTTCGCGGGGCTCAGCCACGATCGTCCTCGGAGACCTCGACCAGGTGCGCGATCTTCGCGATCATCCCGCGGATCTGGGGCGTGTCCTCGTGCTCGACACGGTGGCCGATCCGCCGCAGGCCAAGCGAGCGCAGCGTGTCCCGCTGGCGCTGGTCCGATCCATTGCGCGACCGGCGCTGGGTGATCGCGAGCTTGCTCACGCCTCCGAACCCTCCGGCTGCTCGACCGCACCATCGCCGTTCGAGCTCGGAGCGGCCGACACCGTCTCGGCGGCCACCTCAGGCTCCGTCGTCAGACCGAGTACCTGATTGACCGAGAGCCCGCGGATATCGGCAACCTCGTCCGGCGTGCGCAGCGACTGCAGCCCGGCCATCGTGGCCTTGACCAGGTTGATCGGGTTCTGCGAGCCCAGCGACTTGGACAGGATGTCGTGGATCCCGGCCAGCTCGAGCACGGCGCGCACGCCACCGCCGGCGATCACGCCGGTTCCGGGCGCGGCCGGCTTCAGGAAGACGCGGCCGGAGCCGAAGATGCCGGTCGTCTGATGGGTGATCGTCGAGCCGTGCTT
>JAFAYP010000044.1 GCA_019240305.1 Solirubrobacterales bacterium | reverse complement strand
CTTGGCCGCTGGGTCGTCCACATGTCAGGGGTACAGCAGTCAGACCTGCACCCCGTTGAATACGACGGCAACGACGGCTAACTCGGCGGGTACCCTGCCGTTCACCGGACTCGACGTGGTCCTGCTCGTCGCCGGCGGCGGCACCCTCCTGGGCGCCGGCTTCGTCGTGCGCAGGCTTTCACGCAACCTGAACGAGTAGCGGCCCTTCACGCTGGCTGGCCTGGCCTCTCGCCACCTTGGCGGGCTACTGCAGCCGTTGGCGAATCAGGCGAGTGATCTCGCCACCGTCCGCGCGCCCCTTGGTCTCGCGCATCACGAAGCCGACCAGCGGGCCGATTGCCTTCATGTTCCCCGCGCGGACCTGTTCGGCGGCGGCCGGGTCGGCGGCAATCGCCCGATCGACGATCTCGCCCAGACCGTCGTCCTCGGCGCTGATCGCCCCCAGGCCCTCGCGCTCGACGATCCGCCGCGGATCCCCGCCTTCCGCCACCAGGTGCGTGAGCACCTCACGGGCGGCGTCGCGGCTGACCTCCTTGGTCTTGACCATGGTGGCCAGCGTGGCCAGGCTCTCAGGACTCACGTTGCTCTCGGCAGGGTCGGCGTCGGAGCCGATCCGCTCGATCAGCGGCGCGATCCAGTTGGACAGCTCCACCGGCTCCAGGCCGGCTCCGCCGTTCGCGCCCGCGGCGGCCAGCGCCCGCTCGAAGTAGTCGCCGAGCTCGGCTCGGAAGGCGAACAGCCGAGCCGTGTCGGCGTGGAGCCCGAGCTCCTGCTCGAAGCGGGCGGCTCGCTCAGCCGGAAGCTCGGTGGGCAGATCGGCCCGGGCGGCGGCCACCATGTCCGCGCTCGCCAGCAGCGGAACGAGGTCGGGCTCGGGGAAGTAGCGGTAGTCGTGCGCCTCCTCCTTGGAGCGCAGCGGCGTGAGGCTGCCGGTGACCGGATCGAAGTGCAGGGTCTCCTGGACCACCGGCTCGCCGAGATCGAGCAGCCGCTTCTGACGCTCGATCTCGGCCTCGATCCCCTTGGCCACGTACGCGAACGAGTTCATGTTCTTGAGCTCGGTCTTGGTGCCGAGCTCGGTCGACCCGGCCGGTCGGATCGAGACGTTGGCGTCGCAGCGCAGCGAGCCCTGGGACATGTCGACGTCGGAGACCCCGAGCTGGCGCAACGTGGTGCGCAGCAGGATCAGCCAATCGCGCGCCTGCTCGGCCGAGTGGATGTCGGGCTCTGAGACGATCTCCACCAGCGGCGTGCCGCAGCGGTTGAAGTCGACCCAGCTGCGGTCCGATCCGTGGATCCGGCCGCTCGCGCCCAGGTGGTTCAGCTTCGCGGCGTCCTCCTCGAGGTGCACGCGGTGGATGCGCACGTCCCCCAGCCGGCCGCCGCGGCACAGCGGCACGTCGTACTGGGAGATCTGGTACGCCTTCGGGTTGTCCGGATAGAAGTAGTTCTTGCGGTGAAACAGCGAGCGCTCGGCGATGTCGCACCCCAGCGCCAGGCCGATCATGATCCCGAAGTGGATCGCCCGCGCGTTGAGCACCGGAAGCGCGCCCGGCAGCCCCAGGCAGGTCGGACAGGTGTGGATGTTGGGCGGGTCGCCGAACGACAGCTCGCAGCCGCAGAACATCTTCGTCCGGGTGTCGAGCTGGACGTGGATCTCCAGGCCGATGACCGGCTCGTAGTCAGGCACGGGCGGGGCTCCCATCGAATCCGATTGCCTGCTCCAGCGCGTACGCCGCCGCGAGCAGGCGGGGCTCGCTGAACGCGGGGCCCGCGAGCTGGAAGCCCACCGGCAAGCCTTCGCTCAGTCCGGACGGAATTGAGATGGCCGGGATGCCGGCGAGCGACATCGGCACCGTGCAGAAGTCGTTCAGGTACATGGCCAGCGGATCGTGGGTCTTGGAGCCCAGCTCGAACGCCGTCCACGGGCTGGTCGGCGTGATCACGAAGTCGAACCGCTCGAACGCCCCACGGAAGTCCTCGGCGATCTTCGTCCGCACCTTCTGCGCCTTACCGTAGTACGCGTCGTAGTAGCCGCTCGACAGCGCGTAGGTGCCGAGCATGATCCGCCGCTGGACCTCGGGCCCGAACCCGACCTCGCGCGTGCGGCTGTACATCGTGGTCAGATCGGAGGCCCCGTCCTCCCGCAGCCCGTAGCGCACCCCGTCGAAGCGCGCCAGGTTGGCCGAGGCCTCCGCCGGCGCGATCAGGTAGTAGGCGGACAGCGCATGCGAAGCGTGCGGGAGCTGACATGGCTCGAGCGTGGCACCGAGCTCTTCCGCGAGCCTCAGGGTCTCGTCGAAGCTCGCGCGCACCCCGGGGTCGACTCCAGCGTCGGCCCCCACCAGCTCCTCTGGGATCCCCAGTCGCACGCCCTTCAGATCTTCGCCACGCGGCAGCTCGATCGGCTCGGGGAACTCGAGCGAGGTGGAGTCCCGGCGGTCCTGGCCGACCATGTGCCGGAACAGCAGCGCCGCGTCGGTCACGTTGCGGGTGAACGGTCCGGCCTGGTCGAGCGAGGAGGCGAACGCGATCATCCCGTAGCGCGAGCACGCGCCGTACGTCGGCTTGAGGCCGACCACGCCGCACAGGGCGGCCGGCTGGCGGATCGAGCCGCCGGTGTCCGTACCGATCGCCCACGGGGCGAGACCCGCCGCGACCGCGGCCGCGCTCCCACCGGAGGACCCGCCGGGCACCCGGCGGCGATCCCATGGGTTGAGCACGGGACCGAAGGCGGAGTTCTCGTTCGAGGAGCCCATCGCGAACTCGTCCTGGTTGGTCTTGCCGAGCAGCGGCGCGCCGGCCTCGGCCAGGTTTCGCACCACGGTCGCCGAGTACGGCGGGCGATAGCCCTCAAGGATCTTCGAGCCCGACTGGCTGGGCACTCCTTCGGTGCAGAACAGGTCCTTGACGGCCACGGGAACGCCACCGAGCGGAGTGTGCGCATAGTCGTGATCGCGGGGCGCCTCGTCGGCCACCCACGTGAAAGCGTTCAGATCGTCGGCCGCCGCCCGCTGGCGGTAGGCGTCGAACAGCTCGCCCGGGTCGATCTCGCCCGCGCGGACTCGCTCGGCCGCCTCGGCCGCGCTCAGGGCGATCAGCTCGTTCACGCCGCGCCCGGGCTCGGGACGCCGAAGCCGTCCATCAGCGGCTCGGGAGCCGCGGCCAGGACCGCCTCGCGCGGCAGCGACGGCTCGGGCTCATCCGCGCGCAGCACGTTGACCACGTCGATCACGTGCGAGGTGGGCGCTACGCCCTCGAGATCGAGCTCGCGAATCTTCTCGATGTGGTCGAGCACGTGCGAAAGCTCCGCGGCCATCCGCTCGACTTCCTCCTCGCTCAACTCGAGGCGCGCAAGCCGGGCCACGTGCAGAACCTGATCACGATCGAGCATCTGGCCCCATTCTAGGAGCGCTTCTCGGCCTCGGCCCAGCCACCCTCGCCTCCCGGTCCGACGACCGGGATCTCGCTCGGCGCATCCCGCCGGGCGACGCCCTCCTCGCGCAACGACAGGTAACCGCCGTAGGCGAGGCCCAGCGCGCTGAGCAGCCCGAGGTAGGCGGCCGCGTGCTGGTGGGCGGGAGGGCTGATCAGGATCCGGTAGATCAGCGCCAGCACGCTGATCGGCCCGATCACCGTGAGTGCCAGACTGAGCGACACCGGCACCGCGGGCGAGCGGCGGCTCACCTGGGTGATCACCAGCGCGAA
>JAFAYP010000360.1 GCA_019240305.1 Solirubrobacterales bacterium | reverse complement strand
CACCCGGATCGCGCAGCGGATCCTCGCGCTCGCGGCCGGGGTCTGGCACAGCTGGCTGCTCTGGGAACACGGGATCATCGACAAGCCCGGCCGACACTTCACCAACTACGACCACTGAACCCGTGAAAACGGAATCAGACATCTAGTCTGTCGCTTCGATGGACCGTCCGCTCATCCTCGTCACCCGCGCGCGCCCGTCGCTCGAGCCCGCGGCGACGGGACCGCCGTGACGCCGAGCCCACCGGATCTGGCGGCGGTCGACCTGCTCGACCACGACCTGTTCGCCGATCACGAGCCGTGGGAGGTGTTCGAGCTGCTCCAGCGCGAAGCTCCCGTCTACCGCCATCCCGAGCCCGGCGGCCGCGGCTTCTGGGCGCTGACCGCCTATGACGACGTCGCCGCGGTCCTCCGCGACCCGAAGACCTTCTCCTCCGAGCTCGGCGGCGCGGCGAGGATCGAGGACCTACCCGAGGACGTGCTCGAGGCTCGACGCAACTTCCTCGAGTTCGATCCGCCCAAGCACGGCCGCTACCGCCGGCTGATCTCGACGAGCTTCACCCCGGGCGCGGTCGGGCGCTACGAGGAGTGGCTGCGCGGTCTGATCGCCGGCCGGCTGCACCGCGTCGTCGGCACCGGACCCTTCGACCTCGTCTCCGAGCTCGCCGCGCCGATCCCGATCCAGGTGCTCGCGCGGTTGCTCGGCCTCCCCGAGGCCGATCTCCCCCGGCTCATCTCGCTCGGCGATCGCCTGCTCGTCGACACCGATCCCGAGTTCGTCGGCGAGCTCGCGTACGCGGCCGGACGGGCCGAGGACCGCTACAAGCCGTTCGGCTCCCCCTGGGGGGAGGAGCTGTGCGCGCTCGGCCGCGCCTACTACGACGACCGACGGGCGTGGCCCCGCGACGACGTCCTGACGCTGATCGCCAAGGCCACGCTCGATGGACGCCCGCTGTCAGACCGCGATCTCGACAACATCTTCGCGCTGCTCATCGTCGCCGGCAACGAGACGACGCGGCAGGCGATCGCGCTCGGCACGCTTGCGCTGGCCACCCACCCCGACGAGTACGCCCGCCTGCGCGCCGACCGCTCGCTGATCGCCTCGGCGACCGAGGAGCTGCTGCGCTACGCCTCGCCGGTGTGGTACTTCCGGCGCACGACGACGCGTCCGGTGCAGGTGCGCGAGGTGCGGATCGAGGCCGGCGAGAAGGTCGTCATCTGGTTCGCGGCGGCCAACCGCGACCCCGCGCACTACCCCGATCCGCACCGGCTCGACCTGGCGCGCAATCCCACCGACCAGCTGACCTTCGGGCGCGGCGGGCCGCACCACTGCCTCGGCGCCCATCTCGCGCGGCTCGAGGTCCGGGTGTTCCTCGAGGAGCTCGTCGCCCGCGTCGCCGAGGTGCAGCCGGCCGGCGAGGCGCTGCGCCACCGCTCGAACTTCACCAATGGCCTCAAGCGCCTCCCGGTTCGCCTCTCCCCGGGCTGATGCGGCCGTCTCAGGACACCGAAGGAGGTCCCGCAGAGCCGCGGGATGGCAGGCGATGGTGAGCTGCTTGACTGGCGCAGAGCAGTTTGTAATGATCCAAAATGGAAGTTTTTGGCCAGGTTTATGGTGCCTTGACCGAGGACGAGTCATGGGGCATGAACGAGAAGGGGGCTTGGTGCGTCTGACCAAAACCTGTATCGCGCCTGAGCGACCGAAGTCAGGCATGCGGGGCTCGATGCCCCGGGCGTGCGTCGGCAATGTGAGGTCCGTCGCGATCCGTCGTCGCGGTGGCCGCCAGCTTGCGGGTCAGGTTGCGCAAATGACTTCGAACGGTGCCCGCGGTCAAGCCCAACTCACGCGCTACGTCCTGCTTGGACGCGCCGCTGGACACGAGGTCGTAGACCTCCCACTCCCTGGTCGTCAGGTCGCTCCTGACGGGCCGCATCCCGCGTCCGGGTCGTGGCTCCTCGCGAGCTCGGGCGAGAATGTGCGCAGCGAGCCGGCGCGAGATCGCGGCCTCGCCGAGCATGACCCCGCGAAGCGTCCGCGACAGGGCCTGGGGGCGGATGTCCTTGCTCAGGAAGCCGACGGCCCCGGCCCGCAGCGCGCGGATGACGTTCTGCTCGCGCACGTTGACGGCAAGCAGGACGACCTTCGTCCGGGGGGCCTCGTCCAGGATCGACGAAAGGATCTGGACCGTGGCCTCTCCGGCCACTTCGTCGTCGAGAAGCACGACATCCGGCTCGGTGCTGGACGCCAGCCGAATCGCTTCGAGTGCGTTCGCGCCTTCACCCACGATGACGAAGCCGGGCAGCATCTCAAGCTCCTGACGCATCACCCGCTGCGCCCACGGATCGTTGTTGACGAGCAGGAGTCGCAGGTCTTCCCGTTCGGGAATCTCCGTCGCAAGGGCCGACAAGCTCCCGTCCGTCATGAGCGCTCCGGCATCGGATACGAGGTCTCGGCGAGCGAGCGAGCGCGCCTCCGGTGAGCACGAACCGCGCCACGATCGAAGCGGAGGGCGGATCCGATCTGGATCAGGCCGGCCAGGATCCATTCCACGTGACGCGCCTCGATCCGACCGCGCGCAAGCCGCGAGTGGTCATCGCCGACGGGGATCCGCTCGCGCGTCGAGGGGTGCGTGAAGTGCTCCAGACCGGCGCCCGGTTCGTCGTCTCGGCCGACGCGGCGGACGGCGTCGAGGCAGTCGAGCTCACGACGCACTACAAGCCGGACATCCTGCTCACGGAGGCGCACCTCGGCCGGCTCAGCGGCGTGGAGGTGATCCGCCGCGTTCAGGAGAAGGCGCCGTCGGTCCGGCTCGTCCTGTTCACGGTTTCGGACGACGAGCAGCTTCATCTCAGGGCTCTGCGCGTCGGTGCGAGCGCCGTTCTCTCGAAGAACAGCAGCGTCACCGCTCTGGTCGGCGCACTGCAGGCGGTGCTCCAGGGAGAGGCGGCGATTCCGAGGAGCCTGACGATGAAGCTGATCGAGTCGATGCGGTTGGTGCCCGAATCGGGCCGCGGGATGCGGCCGATTCGCAGCGTGCTCACGGGGCGTGAGTGGGAGGTCCTGGATCTCATGGCCGCGGGAGCGTCGAGCGCCGATGTCGCCTCCCAACTGCACCTCGCTCAGGAGACCGTGCACAGCCACATCAAGAACATCATGCGCAAGCTGAACGTCCACAGTCGTGCCGGCCTGCTGGAAGCGGCGGAGCGCATGTGCCGAACGGCCACAGCGATCTGAATCGGCATCGAGCATCGTTGATCCGGCGGCGACCTGGGAGGCCGAGTCAGATCCCGCGCATCTGGAACACGTGGGCGATCGTCCTCATCAGGATCTTGATGTCGGTCCACAGCGACCACGTCGTCACGTAGACGCAATCCATGGCGACCATCTCGCGGAGCGGGATGCGCGACGAGCCGAGCACCTGCCAGGGCCCCGTCATGCCCGGCGTCAGGTCCAGACGACGACGGCTCCACCCCAGGATCTGCTGATCCTCCTCGTGGATCAGCGGGCGCGGGCCGACCAGGCTCATCTCGCCGCGCAGCACGTTGAGAAGCTGTGGGAGCTCATCGAGCGAGGTCCGGCGCAGCAACCTCCCGACGCGGGTGATCCGCGGGTCGTCCGCCATCTTGAAGAAGCCCGACTCGGCATCGTTGAGCGCCTGTAGTCCCGGCTTGAGCGCCTCGGCGTTCGCGACCATCGATCGGAACTTCAGCATGTCGAACTGCGACCCGCGGCGGCCGACCCGAACCTGACGGAACAGCACCGGCCCGCGGGACTCGAGCTTCGTCGCGAGCGCGATCAGCGCCATCAGAGGCGCGAAGAGAAGCAGCAGGAACAAGGCGCCGCCGACGTCGAAGGAACGCTTGATGAGCGCCGAGGATCGCGACAACCGAAAGCTCCTCACCCCCATGACGATGATGCCGTGGACGTCGTCGAACTCGACCGAGGTGCCCAGTACCTCGAGCACGCGCGGAATCAGGCTCACGCGCGTCCCGACCTCCTTGAGCGTCCCGACCAGATCGAGCAGGCCGCCGCCATCGGCGCTGCGGGGGGCGACGATCACCCGGTGGATGCCGAGCTCGCGCACCCTCTCCTTGACGCGTGTCAGCCGTTCCTCGGCAAAGCCGTGCTCGGGCGCGATCTCCTCGCCCTCGAGATCGATGTGGCCGACGATCTCGGCGTTGATGCCGGAGCCTCGGCCGAGCCGCCTGACCAGATTGTGCAACGTCAGTTGATCGCCGATCACCAGGCAGCGCTCCGGTGCGGTGAGGTGAACGCTCAGTGTCCTGGCCAGGACGCGCATGACCGGGATCGCCACGGTGAGCGACGCCCACAACAGCAGCGCGGCACGGGCGTTGACGTCACCTCGGATCGCGACATCGTGCCCGATCCAGAAGATCATCGCGCACAGCGTCGCCAGATGAAACAGGTTCGGCATCTCCTCGAGCGTCGTCTTTCGCAGGAGCATCTCGTCGCGGCTGTAGAGGCCGAAGAGCTTCGCGAACAGCACCGCCGCCACCAGGACGCCGCCCGCCCAGAGGCGCACGTCGAGCCCGGGGAAGGCAAGGACCACGACGAGCAGGCAGAGCGTGACCGCGGCGCAGTCGGCGGTCACGAGGGCCCCGCGGTACACGCGGTCGCGCCGCAGTGATGCGGCGGGAGTCGCCGCCTCGACGATCGGCCCGCCGCCGACGATCGCGCGACGCGCGAGCCGCGGAGTAGTCAGCCGCTCGCTCGCGGGGCGCCGTCGCGGCGAGCTGAGCGCGTTGGTAAGCGGCCCACGACCAAACATCTTCTCCGACCGAACCCCCTAGACGCGAGGCGGCTGCACGCCGCAATCGACTCGCGAACACGCTAATGCTCTCGAGCGGTCGCCGCCTGGCAGATTGCCGCGGATATGAGGGCCCAGGTCGGGCAGGTTTCTCACGCACCTACGGGGCAGATATCCTCGGCCAACGAGGAGCCGTCCGTGACCTCGGTCGCGAGAGCCCCGGCGGAGTGGAGAAATCTGCCCGACGAGGGTACGAATCTCCCGCTCGCGGTCCGTCAGCCGCCCTAGCATTCTCGGGACGCTGCGCGGTCGGGGCGTCCGGTTAGCGCGATCGAAGCGCTTCCGCGTCGATTCCCGTGAAGATCCTCTTCTGCACACTTGCGTACTTTCCGGGGACGACCGGCGGCGCTGAGCGACAGGCCAGGCTCCAGGCCGAGGATCTCGTCCGGCGCGGGCATGAGGTCACGGTCGTCTGCGCGCGGACCGACGGACTGCGTTCTCAGACGATCGGCGGCGTCCGGGTCATTCGCCTGCGTCGCATCGACAGGCGGCGACTCTTTCGCATCTCGTATCTCGTCCGCCTCGCCGTCTGGTTGGCGTGGCACGGCCGCAGGTATGACGTGGTGCACGTCCATCTCGCCAATCTGCAGGCCGACATCGGCGTGCTCGCGGCGCGATTGCACGGGCGCTGCTCCTATGTGAAGCTCGCGTGTGGCGGTAGGGTCGGCGAGATCCAGAGGTTTGCGCCGGTGGCGAGGTTGACGCGCTGGTATGGCCTGAGGCATGCCGACCGCGTGCAGGTGCTGTCCGCGGAGATCGAGCGCGAAGTGTCGGCGATCGGGGTACCCGCAGAGCGCACGGTCGAGATTCCCAACGGCATCGACCTCGCGGAGTTCCATCCCGTGTCGGCCCCCGAGCGTGAGACGGTGCGCGCGGAGCTGGGTCTGCCCCAGCACGCCGTCATCGTCCTCTTTGCCGGGCGGCTCGTGGACTACAAGGGCATCGGCGATCTGCTCGAGGCCTGGCCTTCCGTCCGACTCCGCGAGACCGCCGAGCTGGTGGTGGTCGGCAGCGGCCCCATGGAGCCGCGCCGAGCGCTCGACGGGGTGACGTTGTGCGGCTGGGCCGAGTCACCGCTGCGCTATCTGCAGGCCGCTGACGTGTTCGTTCACCCGTCCCACGCTGACGGGATGTCCAACGCGGTCCTGGAGGCGATGGCGTGCGGATGTGCGCTGGTTGCCACCGAGCATGGAGCGACCCACGATCTCCTGGTCGATGAGCACGATGCGCTGCTGGTCCCCGTCCGGAGCCCGACAGCACTTGCGCAGGCTCTTCAACGCCTGGTCGCTGATCGAGATCTGAGAAACCGTCTGGCCGCCAACGCGCGGCAGTCGGTCGCTCGCTTCGCGATCGCACGCGTCGTCGATCAGATCGAGGCCGAGTACCGGGCGCTGCTGAGCCGGCGTCCGAAGCAGCCCGCACGGTTGCGACCTGGAAGGCCGTCGGCCGACATCTCAACGTCACCACCTCGCAATTCTCCGACCGAATGGAGCGTCAAGTGAGCTCAGACGCTGTGCCGGACGCCCGTTTTCACAACGCTGAGGCGGAGCGTGCTTCGGGCGAGACGATCAGGTTCTCGTTCGGCCGTAACTGGCGCAAGTACCTGAACAGCCTCAGTCCCGGACGTCTCGCTCAAGCTCGCGAGTCGCTGGCCGCGAGCCTGAGTCGATCCGATCTCGACGGGCTGACGTTCATAGACGCCGGTTGTGGCAGCGGCGTCTTCTCATTGTCGGCACTGGACCTGGGCGCCAAGTACGTCACGTCCATCGACATCGATCCGAGCTCGGTCGCCTGCGCCAGGGATCTTTGCGCGCGCTCTCCGCGCGCGGACGACTGGACCATCCGTCAGGGGTCGGTGCTCGATTCGCAGTTCATCGACGCTCTCGAGCCTGCCGACATCGTCTACAGCTGGGGCGTCCTGCACCACACGGGCGCGATGTGGACCGCGATCGACAACGCGATGCGCCTCGTCGCGCCGGGCGGGCTGTTGTGCCTCGCGCTCTACCGCGAGCCACGTCATGCTGGTCTCCACCTTGCCCTCAAGCGAGCCTACAATCGCGCTCCGAGCCCGGGGAGATTCGCCCTCCTGGCGCTCTACTGCGGCATCCTCGTGACGCACCAGAGTCTCGCCACCCGGACGCCGCCCTGGGAGTACGTCGCCGAGTACGGTCGCCAGTCACGCGGCATGAGCCTGGTGCGAGACGTCGAGGATTGGCTCGGCGGTCTGCCATGTGACTACGCCACGCCGGAGGGCATCGATGCGTTGGCCGTCCAGCGGGGGTTTGTCGCAGAGCGGACCATCATCGCGCCTCGAGGGGGCAACAACGAGTACCTGTTGCGCCGCACCGGCGGCGATGTCAGTCATAGCGCGTGAGTGCGCTCCGGTCGATCTGATCCGGTCTAGCGCGGCTGATCGTCTCCGACGCGCCGCCCGACCGCACACCAGTACGGGGCGTGCTCGGAGAACGTGATGTCGCGCAGACCGCATCGCTCCATCATCGCCGCGATCTCGTCGCGTCGGAAGCGGTGTTCAAGTCTGGTGCCGAACCGATCGAGCGCGTCGGTTCGCATCGAGTAGAAGCTGCGTCGTCGGTACGTGCTGAGGGGAAGGCCCTCGGGGTCGGCGCCGAGCTTCTCGGCGAGCAGCGCGGTCCGCGCGAGTGGCCAATAGATCACGGTCGCGATCATGGTCGTGATCGTCAGCTTCAGCCGGAAGGGCAGACGGCAGAGGACCTTCCGCACGGCTTCGGCCGCGCGCCAGATCGCTCGAAACCACGCGGGACGCCCGTCGAGCGCGTAGTAGAGGTAGACGAGGAAGGGCGCGCCGGGCTTGAGCTTCGCCACGCAGCTGGCGAGTCCGGCCTCCGGGTCGGGCAGGTGATGCAGGACCCCGAGGCTATAGCCGAAATCCATCGAGCGTTCATCGAAGGGCAGCGCCTCGATCGAGGCGGTCTCGACGCTGCAGTTCGCCTGAGCCTGGAGGGCTCGACGAGCGACCGCCACGGCCGCCGGGCTCGCGTCGACACAGCGAAGATGCCCGACCCTCGGCGCGACCCGGCGCGCCCAGCGTCCGCTGCCGCAACCCGCGTCGAACCCGATCGCGCGGGCCGGCAAGCTGGCCCACGGGAAGATCCCGAAGTACCCGTCGAAGTGCAGCGTCAGCTCGGCTTCCGACATGGCGCTCTGGTCAAACGCCGCCCACTCGGCGCCGAAGTCCGCGACCGTGCGCTGGTCGAGATTCTTCGACCGGTGCTCCACGGCCGGCGCCCGCCGGCTAGTCCGGAATTCCGCCATCGACGGCCGCCACGCCGGAAGCTTGATAGGTCGCGGATCCGGCGCCGTGATACGAAGCCAGCACCGCCGCGTCGCTGACCGGCTCCTCACGCCGGCGGCCGAGAAAGAACGTTCCGGAGGCCGCATCCACGGCCGCGTCCCGACGGCTGAGCCAGGGGTCCAGATACTTCAGCCACGAGCACGTGAGCGACGCGAGGACGTACGCCAGGCCGCGCCCGGTCCGCGTGCGGGCGGTGCTGCGCATGAAGTACCAGATCGACCAGCCGAGGGCCATGCCAGGACCGCCCTGCATCCCGCTCTTGATCTCGTCGAAGAATCGGTACAGCCGGCGGTGGCCCACGAGGCTGAACCGGGTGACATCGTAGGCGCCACCGTGGACCTGCTGCATGAACGGTACCTCCGAATACACGAGTCCGCCGGGCGCCAGGACGCGGTGGATCTCGTTCACCACCCGGACCGGATCCAGAACGTGCTCGAGCACCGCCTGACAGACGACCCCTTCGAATGAGCCGTCCTGGAACGGCAGATCGTGGCCGTCGCAGATGATCTGGGTTCGCGGACCCAGAGATATGTCCGTATCGATGCACTCGAGGCGCTGGTCCTCGATCAGCGCCTCGTATCCGACCCCGCCGGTGCCGCCTCCGACGATCAGGATCCGTGCTCGCCGCGCCCCGGTCGAGCGGCTGCGGACCAGGTCGGAGAGGAGCTCGAGGTTCTCACGCGTACCGAGGTTCAGGTACATCGAGGGGAGACGGCTCAGGACGCGATCGACCCGGCTGAGCGCGGGCGACCTGGTCGAGTCCGAGCGGTAGTCGGCGATCCGGAAGGGACTTCGGCCCTCGTTGATCAGCACGGGGACGTCCTCGACCACCGGATAGACGGCCGAGCCGTCGGCGCACGCAAGCCGGCCGTCGAGCGCGACCAACGGTTGGCCGGTGGTCGGACAGCGCAGGATCCCGAGGTCGACCGGCGGAGCCACGCCGTGGGAGCGCCGCGGAGTGGCGGGGACGCCCGGCTCGTCTGGTTTGCGCCGCTGCGTTCCGGCGAGCCTCGTCGCGATGCTCATCGCTGGTGGACGGGGGTGGCCCCACTCACGGCGACGTCGTCCCCGTCGCGACGGGAGGTGGCCTCGATCCAGTGCAGCTGCGCGGCAAGTCCCGCGCGGATGGACGTCGTCGGGGTCCAGCCGACATCGCGCCGGATCGCGGTCGTGTCGCTGGCCGTCCGAAACACGTCGCCGGCCACCCGCTCCTGCCAGCGAATGGTGATCTGATGCCCGGACAGATCCTCCAGCAACTCGATGACCTCGCGCAGCGAGGTCTCCGCTCCGCCGCCGACGTTGTAGTTGACGCCCGCGCGCCCGTGCCTCATCGCGCCGATCGTCGCGCTGACGGCATCCATCACGAACGTGAAGTCCCGGCTCTGCCGCCCGTCGCCGAGGAGACTGAAGGTCTCGCCGAGCACCGCGGCCCGCGCAAGCCTCGTGAACGCCATATCGGGCCGCTGTCGAGGACCGAACACCGTGAAGTATCGAAGGCCCACGGCGTCGACCCCCGCCGCTCGGCCGAACGAACGGGCGAGATGCTCGCACCCCAGCTTCGTGATGCCGTACGGTGAGATCGGGCGGGGCACGACGTCCTCGGTGGTG
The DNA here is from genome assembly GCA_019240305.1 of Solirubrobacterales bacterium. Classification (GTDB taxonomy): domain Bacteria; phylum Actinomycetota; class Thermoleophilia; order Solirubrobacterales; family Solirubrobacteraceae; genus Palsa-465. The sequence continues at coordinate 16,974 of JAFAYP010000360.1, read as the reverse complement.
GGATACGTTTCCGCATCGCCGTAGATGGAGGAGGACGACGCGTAGACGACCCTGATTCCGCGGCTCGCACACGCCTGGAAGATGCGCTGGGTGACGAGAAGGTTGTCCCGCAGATAGATCTCGAACTCCCTCCCCCAGCTGGCCCGTACGCCAGGCTGAGCGGCGAGGTGAAACACGCCGTCGACCCCGTCGAGCACGGAATCGAGGTCCGCGCTGGCGAGATCATCCTCGACGAACTCCAACTGTCCGCCGTCTCGTGCGCAGGCGAGGTTTTCCTCCTTCAGGTTCCGAGCGTAGTAGTCGGTGAAGGCATCGATGCCGCGAACCCGAGCGCCCTGCTCCTGCAACTCGGCGCAGAGGTGCGAGCCGATGAAGCCGGCGGCCCCGGTGACCAGGTAGGAGCTCATCGCTACAGCTCGACCTCGGTGATAGGTCCGGCCAGGACCTGATCGCCCGTGATCGCGCCAGCCGCCGACGTCGGTCGCGGAATGATCCGGCGCGACAGCTGACGACCGATGACGGCGCGATCCTCGAGCCAGTCGTGGAGCGCGCTGAGCCGATCGTCCACCGACGCTGGAAGCCACGGCCTGAGCAACTCTGCGGGCACCGGCGGTTGTGGAGCTTCCTCGAGCTTTTCGAGGACCGCTCTTAGAAGCCCGTGGCCATCCGCCGGCACCACCGTCACCTGCTCCATGTCCGGAGCCACCTCGCGGAGCCCATCCACCTCGGTGGCGACCACCGGCACCCCCGCCGCGATCGCCTGGACCACCGTCTGCGGCGTCCCCTCCAGGGTCGAGGCCTGCACGAGCACGTCGGCGGCGGCATAGAAGGGTCTGACGTCTGCAACGAACTCCGGGAAATGGACGAAGCCCGCGATGCCCAGAGCGCGGCTGAGCTCCTCGAGTGCTTCTCGCTCCGGCCCTTCACCGGCGACGATCAACTGCGCTCGGCGATCCGCGACCAGCGGCGCGAGCGCCCTCAGGGTCAGGTCCTGTCGCTTGCGCCGATCCAGCGCCCCCACCATCAGCACCACGCGGCGATCCGGACGAGCACCGACCGCTCGGCGAAGGTCAGCACGTGACGCACGCGCCGGGCCACGAAGATCGAGCAGCGAAGCGAGGTTCGCAATCGGGCTCCGGATGATGATCGATCGGTCGCGATCGGCCGCGCCCGCCGCGACGTACCTGCGGCGTAGATCCTTCCCGACGAACACGAACCGATCCGTGGTGCGCGCGAGTCGCCGTTCGACCGCGAGGAAGGCCGCACTCCGGGCACGTCCGTAGGCGGGTCCGAACGAAGACATGTGGACCGTGTGCACCATCGTCCCGACGCGGTCCTGCGCGGCGAGGCGGCCAAGGACGCCGGCCTTGGACTGGTGGGTGTGCACGACCTCGAATCGCCGGTGCCTGATCAATCCTCGCAGGCCCAGGAGCGCCCGCCGATCGTCTGTGGGCGAGACCTCCCGAGTCAGATGGACGAGCGGGTGGAGCTCGACCTCGGGTGGGAAGTCCCTCTGCAGGTCCTCGGTCCCCACGGCCACGTGCACCTCGAACCCACGACCCAGCTCCCGCGAGATCGTGTGCAGCAGGTTGCGCTCGGCCCCCCCTCGACGGTGGCGCGTCGCGACATGGAGTATCCGGATTCCCATGTGGGTCGATGGCGAACGTATCGGCGCGCCTCCGGGCCGTCTGGGCAAAAACCGTGAATCCTGGGGGCAGGAATCGCAACGCCTGCCAGGCAGAAAGCTCCCCTTCCGAAACCGAGCGGACCGGCTATATCCTCGGCGCAGTCGCTCAGGGTGGCTTCCTCGCGCGGGGCTTGCGTGAGGGGAGGCGTTCGCCGCGGTAACGTCGACGCGATGGCCCGAGGCCTCGAGAGCCAGGGAGGCGTGAGCCGCGAGCGCGTCCTCTTCGAATGATCAAAGGATTGCCGACATGAACGAGAACCTCGCCACGCTCGCGCGGTACAAGCTGCGGATCCTGCTCGCCGCCCTGCTGATGGCCGGCGCGGCTTACGCGGCCGCAAACCGGCAGCCCGCGCAGTATCAGGCGACGTCGAAGCTGCTCGTCAACCAGAACACGCTCGCCGCACTGCCGAACATCCAGCCCACCGCCACCGACCCGACTCTTCTTCAGCGTCAGCAATCGACGCAGATCGCCCTGTCGACCATTCCCGCGGTCGCGACCGACGCGCTCCAGATCGCGAAGGTCGGAAACCTCACCCCCGCGGAGCTGCTGGGCGACGTGAGTCTGTCCGGCGAGGCGAACGCCGATCTCGTCAACGTCTCGGTGACGGCGTCCTCCGCCTCCCGAGCGGCTGCCCTGTCGCGGGCCTACGCGGCCGCCTCCTCGCGCTATCAGGCGGCCCTGCTCACAAACCAGCTGCTGCGGCAGAGGGCCGGCGTCCAGGCCTCGATCATCGCCGACCGGAATGGGAACCCGGGCTCTCCGGCCTCGGAGCGGGGCAGTGTGTCCTTCCAGCAGCTCCTCTCCCTACGCGATGACCTGACGGCCGCGATCAACGCCGCTCCCCACAGCTCGATCGTCGTGAGCGCCGCGCGCGACGCGACGCAGACCGCGCCGACGCCGACTCGCGACGGCGTCTTGGCATTCGTGCTCGGGCTCCTGCTCGCGAGTGGTCTCGCCCTCGTGCTCGCCGCGCGCGACGAGCGCGTCCGGAGTGCGACGACGATCGGCGAGCAGCTTGGCCTCACGCTTCTGGCCCGCATCCCGGCTCCGACGCGAACGTGGCGAACCTGGCGCTCGCGTGCGCAGCCCATGCTGACCATGGCACGCGATCCCATGAGCCTCGAGGCCGAGGCATTCAAGATGCTGCAGGCCAACCTCGAGCTCGCCCGGCTGCATAGCGAGGAGCAGGCCGTCCTGTTCACCAGCGCGATCGAGGGCGAGGGTAAGTCGAGCACCCTTGCGAACCTCGCCCTCTCGCTGGCCCAGGCGGGTCGCAATGTGATCGTCGTTGATGCGGACCTGCGTTCACCGAGCATCTCGCGCCTCTTCGGGGTCCCAGATGAACCGGGCTTGGCCGAGCTCGTACTCGGGGAGACGCGATCTGCCGACATCGCATCGACGCTTCGGCCGGTGAGCCTCGACACGGTTCCGGGGGCGCTGACCATGTGCGGGACGCTTCGGATCCTCCCGGCGGGGCGACCCGCCGTGCAACCCGATCGTCTCCTGAGCAGCCCGGCGCTCGAGCGCATCTTCGCGAGTCTGCGAATCGCCGCAGACTGGATCCTGGTCGACTCGCCCCCGATGACCCGGTTCTACGACGCCTTGAACGTCAGTCACCTCGTCGATGGCTTCGTCGCCGTCGCGCGAGTGGGTTACGTGCAGGCGCCCATGTTGGAGGAGCTCGGGCGTCTCCTCGACACCGCGCGGGTTCCCACGCTCGGCTACGTGGCCACGGGCGTCGCGGCCCAGAGTGGCGCGAAGTACGGGTACACCCATCGCCCCGGGACCGATGGTGCTCACCCCGCCGTCGACGGCGCCGGACAGCAGGCTGAAGCTCCCGCGGCAACGCTGATCGACTGATGCCCGGGAGCGCGACAGCACCGCTGTGAACGTCCTGTTCTTCACGCTCGACTATCACCCCGGACTCGCCGGGGGGGCCGAGCGCCAGGCGCGTCTGCAAGCCGAGGAGCTGCTTCGTCGTGGGCATCGCGTCTCGGTCGTCTGCCCCCGGTCGGCCGGACAGTCCAGCACCGACGTCGCCGATGTGCGCGTGAGTCGCCTACCGCGGATCCGGCACCGCCGGTTGCGCAAGCTGTCCTACGCCCTCGTCCTCGGCTGCTGGGTGCTCGTCCACGGCCGCCGCTTTGACGTCTGGCACGTCCACCTGGCCAGCCGTCAAGCTGACTTTGTGGTCGTGCTCGGCCTCCTGATGCGTCGGCCGACCTACGTCAAGATCGCCTCCGCCGGCGAGACCGGCGAGGTTCAGGAGGGGACGCGGTCGGCGTGGCTGACCAGACGGGTGGGCTTGCGTCGGGCCAGCCGCGTCCAGGCGTTGTCGGGCGAGATCGAGGGGGAGCTGCGCGCGGTCGGAGTCGCCCCCGACCGGATCGTGCGGATCCCGAACGGCCTTGACCTCTCGGTCTTCGCTCCCGCGGACGCACGACGTCGTCACGCGATCCGAGGCGAGCTCGGGCTGCCTCGTGACCGGCGGATCGTCCTGTACACCGGTCGGTTTGCGGAGTACAAGGGGGTCGGCGATCTGCTACGGGCGTGGGAGAGCATCGCCGAGGGGCTGGATGGACTGCTCCTCCTCGTCGGAGCGCGCGGAGCAGAGGATCGGCCGCTGTCCGTCCCCGCTCGAGGCCCTGGAGTGATGACCCGGCCGTGGACGACGGCGATCGTCGACTATCTGCACGCGGCGGACGTGTTCGTCTACCCGGCGCATCAGGATGGGATGTCGAACGCGCTGCTGGAGGCGATGGCCTGTGGCCTGGCCCCGCTGGCCACCGATATCCCCGCGGTGCGCGATCTGCTCGAGCACGAGCAGAATGCGTTGCTCGTGCCGCCGGTCGCACCGTCCGAGCTCTCGCGCGAGCTGCTGCGGTTCCTGGCCGACGACGAGCTGCGCGCGGCCGTCGCGCGCGCCGCTGCGCGGACCGCACGCGACTACTCGATCGAGGGCGTCGTGGACCAGATCGAGCTGACCTACCGGGACCTGGTGCCGTGCTGACGCGGAGCGCCGCTCCGGATCTCGGCGCCGTCCGGACGCTGCTCGTCGCGGTCGGCGCGATCGTGTGCGGCATTGCGGTGGCGTGGCGGCCGACCCTCGCCCTGGCGGCCACGGTCCTGGCGATCGGGACGGTGGCCTGTGTACTCGTGCCGATCCGCCACCTCCCCGCGCTGATGCTCGCCGTGACGATCATCATGCCGAGCCTGCTTGTCGAGGGGGTCGGTGGATCCGGGCAGGCGCGTGCGATCGATTTGATCCTGGTCCTAACGCTGGCGCGCCTCCTGTTGACGCGCCGGCGGGTCGTCCTTCCCGGCATCCCGTTGGCGGCGGTCGGGGTGGCCGTCGGCCTGCTCCTGATGACGGATCTCGTCGCCACGACGCGGCCGGCGGGTCAGGTCGGGACCAGCTCAGAGCTCGTGCGCGATCTCAGCTTTCCGCTGGCTGCGGTGATCGGCGTGGTCGGAGCGGCGACCGCGCGCCGCGCCGGCAAACAGCTGACGATCGTCCGCGCCTTCGCAGGACTCGGAGTGCTCGCCGCGCTTGCGTCGATCTCCTACTGGGCGTCGATGAAGCTGCACGTGCCGCCACCGGACCGTACCTTGTATAGCCGCGTTGCCGCGACGAGCACGTTCGGTCCCAGATCGATCTTCCCGTTCGTCTCGGACGCTCCGAACGTCGGTGCGGTCGTGTTCGTGCTGCTCGGGGCGCTCGCTGCCCCGCCCCTGCTCGAATCGGGTCGGCGCGATCGTTGGCTGGCGCTCCTTCTCATCGCCTCGACCTTCGCGGCGGTTCTCACCACGCAATCGCGCACCGGCCTTGTCGTCGCGGGAGCCGCGGGGGCCGTGTACCTCGTCCTCGTCCGGGGCGGCCGACGATGGGTCGTGCTCATGTGTCTGATCGCGCTCGCCGGCGCCAGCGCGTACGTGTACAGCACCTTGCCTGCGCAGCGACGGTCGACCGCCACCTTGGACGCGCGGCTGGCCATCTGGAGCCAGGCGGCAGGATCGTTCCTCCACGACCCCGTCCTCGGTCACGGATATGGCTACAGCATCGCCGGGAACTTCGTCGAGGGTCCGACGCAGGGTTTGGCTACCCAGGTTCAGTCAACCCATAGCGACATCCTGTCTGCGCTGGTCGATGGCGGCATGGTCGGGGGTGCCAGTTTCATCGGAATCTTGATTCTCATGTTCACCGTTGGACGAAGATCGCTCTCCGATCCGGCCTCCCGACCCGTCGGAATCGGATACTTGTGCATGCTGACCGTGTTCGTGATCGGTGGCCTGGGCAACACTCTCACTCAGAGCGCCGCGGCGGCGACCGTGGAGTGGCTGAGTTTCGGCGTGGTGGCCGGTCTCTGTCTCGCGCCGGGGACCTCGCGCTCGCTCGCCCTGAGCTGGAGAGGCTCGCGGCCCTTCGCGCGACATACGGGCCCGCGAGCGGCCCCGCCTCCGCGCCCGTCCTCAGCCGTCTCGTCGTAATGTGCGGCGTCAGCGGACTGATCACGAACGTGCCGGTCGACCTGCGTGGGCACATCGACGCGATGACCGACTCCCTCGCCCACCGGGGTCCCGACGACCGCGGCGTGGCGGTGTTCGACGAGGCCGGCGTCGCGTTGGGAATGCGGCGGCTGAGCATCGTGGATCTCGACGGCGGTCACCAGCCGATGTGGACGCGCGACCGTCGGTTCTGCCTGGTGTTCAACGGCGAGATCTACAACGCTCCGGCGTTGCGGTCCGAGCTCGTCGCACTCGGCCAGAGATTCGACACCGACCACAGCGACACCGAGGTCGTGCTGCACGGGTTCGCGCGATGGGGTCACGATCTGTGGCTGCGCCTGAACGGGATGTTCGCTGTCCTGATCTGGGACAGCGAGCGAAGGGTCCTCGTGGCGGCCCGCGATCGACTGGGGAAGAAGCCGCTGTACATTGCGCGTTGCCGGGGCGGCTACGCGTTGGGGTCAGAGCTCAAGGCGACGCTCGCCGGTCCGGGAGTGGCGCGCGAGGTCGACCCCATCGCCCTGGAGCAGTACCTGACGTTCGACTACGTGATGGGGCCTCGCTCGATGCTCGCCGGAACCACGAAGCTGCCGGGCGGTCACTTCGCCGAGGTCACGCCGGACTCCCTGCGCACGACGCACTACTGGCGGCCCTCCGCGATCGACGTACAGCCCGCGGCGGGAGCCGGAGCGCGACTCGACGGCCTGCTCGACCACGCCGTGGAGCGCCGACTGATGTCCGATGTGCCCCTCGGGCTGTTTCTCAGTGGCGGTCTGGATTCCTCCACCGTCGGCTATTACATGCGACGTCACAGCGACGAGGTCCACTCGTTCTCGATCGGTTTCGAGGAGGAGGATTTCGACGAATCTCACTACTCGACGGTCGCCGCCACCGCGCTCGGCACCAAGCACCACCTGGAGATCTTCTCCGAGAATCGTCTACAGGATCTGCTTCCTCGAGTGGCCGAGGTGCTCGACGAGCCGATGGGCGACCAGTCGATCCTTCCCACCTATCTCTTGAGCACCTTCACGCAACAGCACGTGAAGGTCGCGCTGGGCGGTGACGGCAGCGATGAGCTGCTCATGGGCTACAAGGCCTACCTGCCACTCAAGGTCGCGTGGATGATGGACCGGGTGCCGGGCCTATCCGAGTTCGTCGCGCGCATCGCTCGTCGCTGTCCTGACACCATCCTGGGCCGGCGGGCGCGGGGGCTGCACTTCGCCCGCGAGCTGCGCCGCTCGCCGTGGGAGCGGCTGTTCATGGTGCTCGGCCACTTCCGTGGCGACGCTCGCGGGGTGCTCGCCGAGGGCGTGCGCGCCCATCTGCCCACGTCGGTCCTGGATGAGCCCCGGACTCAGCTGCACGCGTGCGAGGATGCTCGAGCGGCGGAGCAGACGGTGCTCGCCTACCTGCGCGGCTACCTCCAGGAGGACATCCTCGTGAAGGTGGATCGGGCCTCGATGGCCACCTCGCTTGAGGTGCGGTCGCCGTTCCTCGACCCCGATCTGGTGCAGTTCGCGCTCGGCCTGCCGGTCGATCTGCGCCTCCACCGTCGCACCGGCAAGTACCTGCTCCGGCAGATCATGCGCGACCGCCTCCCCGACGAGTTGATCGATCGCCGCAAGGTCGGCTTCGGCGTCCCTCTCAACGCATGGCTTCGCTCTTCCCAGCGCGATCTCGTGCTCGACTACCTCTCGCCCGATCGTCTCAGAGCGCAGGGCATCTTCGATCACATCGCGGTCAGCGGCCTGGTGAACACCCACCTTGCGGGGGAGGCGGACCTCGGACATCAGCTCTGGCTGCTGTTGCTCTTCCAGCTCTGGCACGAGCGGTGGCTCGGCACCGGTCCGCCGGCGCTGCCGCCGGAGCGAGGTCGCGAGCCGTCCCCGGTCCCCGAGCCGCTGTCATGAGTCCGCACGCGACAGCGTCCCGGTCGCCGGGGCCCCCGACGGATGGGGATCTTCGCGATCGTCGCGAGCGGGATGCGCCGCACATCGAGTTCCGGCTGAGCCACGAGGCGATGCCGATGCTCGACGTCCAGCTGCGCGAGTTGATGCGCGACGGCTCGCGGCGCATCTGCGATCTCGGCGGCGGGGCCAATCCCGTCGCCGCCATCTCCGAGATCGAGCGGTTCGACGCCACTTACGTCGTGGTGGACAGCTCTCCGGCCGAGCTGGCGAAGAGTTCCCCGCAGTACCAGAGGCTCAACCTCGACATCGCCGATCATTCGGCGGTTGGATGGCTGATCGCCGAACGGGGGCCGTTCGATACCGTTGTGACCCGCTGGACCGCCGAGCACGTTCCCGACGGGCGCAGTTTCCATGAGCAGGTGCATCGCCTGCTCCGCCCGGGCGGGACGGCACTGCATCTCTTTCCGACGCTCTACAGCCCCATCTTCCTCGCCAACCGGCTGCTTCCCCCGCGGGCGAGCTCGTGGCTGCTCGGTCAGGTTCAGGACGGTCGCGAGGCGGAAGGAGATCACGCGAAGTTTCGGCCCTACTACTCGTGGTGCCGGGGTCCGAGCCGGGGTCAGCTTCGGCGCCTGGCGGAGCTCGGCTTCGCAACTCGCCTCTACGTGGGCTTCTTCGGACATCCCTACTACCAGCGCTTGACGCCGCTGAACGCGGCGCACGAGCACGTCTCGCGCTGGCTGACGCGTCGGCCGGTGCCCGCGCTGACGAGCTATGCCCTGATGCTGCTCGAGCGAGCGCCGTGAGGCGGCGCCGATGCTGAAGGCGACCGTCGGCACGTGGATCAACTACGGAACGACCGCCTTCTTCCAGGTCCTCTTCGCCCGGCGGTTCGGATCCACGCCGGACGCGTCCGCGTACGCCCTGACGTTCACCCTCGCGATCTCGATCGCCGCGATCTTCGTCGGAGTGACGCAGGTCATGTTCCTTCCGCGCCTGCTCACCCGTGGTGGCAAGGTGTCGATGGCGGTGGTCCGCCGCTTGGCGCGGATGACCGCGCTCGGGATGATGATCTTCGCGGTGCTGGCGGCCGGCGCCTCGCTGCTGGCGCCGATCATTGCCCCCAAGCTGAACGACGGCGGCACGCATCTCGTCGAGCTCGTCCGCGCCGCGTGCGTATTCGGCTTCTCACAGGTCGTGGTGGCGCAGCTCGCCGCCGTGGCCTGGGCGCGCGGTCGACGCTTCGTCCCCGCCGTATCCCCCGCAATCCCGTCGATCGTCGCGTCGGTTCCGTTGATCGCGAATCCCAACGTCACGCCGCTGGCGCTGTACGTGCTGCTCACCTTGGGGGGGCTGCTCCAGATCGTGCTGCTGACGTTCTCCGTGCGGCGCGATCTTCAGTTCGTCCGGGAGCCGCTCGATCGCGAGGGAGAGACCTCCGTGTCACTCGTGTTCGGCACCTACGCAGCGGCGCAGCTGATCGCGCCGTTCGAGCTCTTCGTCGCCGCCCACTGGTCGACCAGCGGGGGCGCGGACTTCAACTACGCGTACCGTGGCATCGTGGTCGCCCAGTCGCTGATCGTCGGCGGCGTCGTGTTCGCGGCCCTGCCCGACTGGTCAAACCACGTGCGGGCGCAAGCGCGCGCGACGCTGGAGCGTTCCATCGCGCGGACGCTCTCGATGGCCGCGCTCGCGCTCTCCCTGGCGGCGGCGGTGGGCCTCGTCGCGGCCAACACCCTCGTCAGCGCGGCATTCCAGCGTGGGAGCTTCACGGCGCACGACACGCGTGCCGTCAGCGAGATCGTCGTCGCCGGCCTGCTCGGGTTCGTCGCCGAGGGAGTGATGCTCGTGCTCAGCCAGGCCCTGCTCGCCGACCGGCGCAACCGGGTGGCGGTCATCATCGCGCTCGCCCGGTCGTTCGGGCTGATCATCCTGGTCGCGGGCCTCGGCCTCACCCTCGGCCCCGTCGGGGTCGCCCTCGGGTACTCGATTGCGAACGTCGTGGCCCTCGCCGTGCAGCTGGTGTACGCCTGCCGGGAGGGAATGCTCACCAGCCGCCAGCTGAGACTGGCGCGGAGCACGGCCGTCGTGACGGTGTGCACGTGCGGCGCCGCCGCAATGTTGATCCCGCTCCACGTGCCCTCGCCGGTGGCCGCGGCCGTCGTCATCGGGGTCTTCGCCACCACCGTGCTCAGCGTGCGCAATAGCCTTCCGAGCATCCGCGTCCGGGTCTGAGATGAGCCTGTTCGTCAAATCGGCGGAGATGGCCTACGGAGAGCAGGCGGCGCTCGCCGGCGTTCTCGCTGGGCTGCGGCCGCAGCTCTCACTGGAGCTGGGCACGTTCACCGGCGGCAGCCTCGTGCATATCGCGGCTCACAGCCGAGAGGTCCATTCCTTCGACCTCGCCTCCCACCGCACCGAGACCCTGCCCAACGTCTCCTACCACCTGGGCGACAGCCGCGTCACGGTGCCGGCACTACTGGACCGGCTGACCGCCGAGCGTCGGAGCGTCGACTTCGTGCTCGTCGACGCGGACCATTCGCGGGCGGGCGTCGAACGCGACATGATCAACCTGCTCCGGTCTCCCGCTCTCGAGCGGACGGTGCTCTTGGTCCACGACTGCGCCAACGAAGGCGTCCGCGAGGGCGTTCGGAACGCGATCCTGCGAGCAGGAGACGTCGCCTATGCGGATCTGAGCTTCGTCGTGGCAACTGGCGCGAGCTCGTTGCTGGCCGAATCCTGGGGCGGGCTCGGCATGGTCGTCGTCGACCGCACCGGTGACCTCTGGAAGCTCGACCGTGGCGTGCTCGACAACGTTCATTGGCCGACCGGTCATCGCCGATCCCTGGCCTGGCGCGCGCTCCGTCCCGCACGGGCGGTCAAGCGGGAGCTCATGTATCAGGTCCGGCCGGCCTACCGACGAATCTTCGGCAGCCGGGGTGAGAAGCTTGGCTGAGCCAGCGCGAGCCGAGCGCAGCCTTCCATGCCCGCTCGCCGACGGTCGTGCATGGAGCGTGAGCTGATGGCGGGCGTCGAGGGCTACCGCGGTGCTCGCATGGCGATCGGCCGGCGCAAGGCACTGCTGTATCGCAGGATCCTGTCCGATCGGGGCTGGTCGCTGCGCGACGAGACGACGCTGCTCGACCTTGGCTGCGGCGACGGCGCACTGGTCTGGGCATTCCGCGAGATGGGCGTCGACGCGCAGGGCTGTGACCTGGAGTTGGGCTCGAGCGCCCCTCATCTGCGACAGATACAGCCTCGGCCCTACCAACTTCCATTTGCATCCCGCTCGTTTGATGTCGTCGTCTCGTTGGCGGTGATGGAGCACGTCCAGAACTGGACCGAGACGATCGACGAGGTCGCGCGCGTCCTCAAGCCCGACGGCGTCACGCTGCATGTCTTCCCCGCGCGGTTCCGACCGCTCGAAGCCCATGTGCACGTTCCGCTTGCGGGAGTGCTTCAGCACGCATGGTGGCTCAAGCTCTGGGCGCGAGCCGGGGTGCGCAATCGGTTTCAACGTCACATGGCCAGCGCGGACGTCGTCCTCGACAACGAGGTCTATCTGCGTGACCAGACCGCATACCCGACCCGCAGGCAGGTCGCGACGGCGTTCGCCAGGTGCTTCGCGGAGGTGCGGTTCTGCGACCGCGAGATGATCTGCCACGCGTCGGATCGGGTCCGTAGCCTGCCCACGCCCGTTCGGCGCTGCCTGGGCGCGATCGCACCGCTCTACGGCACGTTCGGCCATCGCAGCCTGCTCGCGTTCGGCCCCCGTGACCCCGGGCGCAGTACCGAGCGGCTCACCGGCACGCGATTCGCAGGGTTCATGCGCATCGCTGACGACGGGCGTTCCCGCGCGTCGCCCGGACTGGGCTGAGCGAATCGCGCTACGACAACGTCAGCGCCACCGTCGCGACCCGCGCCCGACCTGCCGAGCCGGGATGCCGGCAACCGCCGCCCCGTCTGGAACGTCGTCCAGCACGACGGCATTGGCCGCCACCACCACGTCGTCACCGACCGTGATCCCGCCCAGGATCTTGGCTCCGGCGCCGAGCATCACCCTGTCGCCGATCGTCGGCTGGACCTCGTCCCACGGGGGCCGTCGCTTACCGACCGTGACGCCGTTGTACAGGTCGATATCGCTGCCGAGCACGGCCGACCCGCCGACGACGACATCGGCTCGGTGCTCGATGCGGAGCCCCGGTCCGATCGTGGCACCCAGCTGAAGGTCGCATGCCATGCGCCCCCGAGCGATCGCGTACATAACGTTGCCAAGGTACCAGTTGACGTGCTCCGCGATCCACGAATACAGGCGAAAGGCGATAACCAGCCGCAACTCGGGGCTCCACAGCACGATGTTCGTGACCCGCCAAGGGGTGAGCGTGGTGCGCCCCAGAGGATCGAGCGTCCGTCGTATGTCCCGAGTCAACGCGAACCTAAGCCCCGGACGCTCGCTCTTGTCACTGTATGAGGCGCGATCGCTCATGAGCACCCTTCGCCCAGCATCGACGTCACCGACGCGCGACGACCGAGATCGCTCCCACCCCAAGCAGCCGCCGAAGCAGGCGGGAGCGAGCGCGCTCCGCCCGCATCGCGAGCGCAAACGGCATCCACGGCAGGAACTGTGCGCGGTGAACGCGGACTGGGACCGATAGCCGATTAAAGCCGGCGCGAGCCAGGATGTGCCCGAGCTCCGAGTATGTCCATTCCTTCAGGTGCACGTCCGCATCGGCCGCGACCTCGACACCGAAGCGCTCACTCGCGCCCACGGAGCCAAGCCTCGATGGGGTGGCGAACCAGTACCGGCCGCCCGGCCTCAGGAGGCGGTGGACCTCGGCGAAATGTGCGATCGCGTCCTGCTCGTGAAGATGCTCGATCACCTCGATCGAATATGCAGTTTCGAAGCTGGCGTCCGGATGAGGGACCGTGATCCCGTCGACCTTCTCGAAGTGCACCCCGCTGACACCTGCCGCGCGCCGTCTCGCGTGATCCAGCACGACCTCGGAGACCTCGAGCGCAGTGACCTGCCGGCCGGCTCGAGCCAGCTCGATCGCGATCAGGCCTGCCCCACACCCGATCTCCAGGACCGGTTCACCGGGACGGGTCAACTTCAGCAGGAACGGCAGCATCCTTGGCGTCGCACCGAACTCGAGCGTCGCCGGGTCACGGGACAGGTGCATCGAGTAGATCTCGTCGTACACCGTTCCGTACAGCTTCTGCCGCTCGCGATCGGTCGCGCTCAGCAACTGCTTGGCGAGCTCAGCCTCGGCCTGAACCTGGGCTTCCGCGGACACGCTGCGATCGCTCATACGCGGGCGATTGTAATCGTTGCTGCGGCGACTGCGCTCCGCCGTCCTTTGAACTCACCTCAGAGGCTCGCGCCCTGGCGCGTCTGCGCCGGCTGCGGCTGATGCGGTCCCGGAGTCGGCGAGGATGAGCGCGTCGTCGGCGAGCGGCTCGCTGCGGCGGCGACCGAGGAAGAACGTGCCGCCCGCCGCCTCGCGCGCAGACGGATGGGAAACCAGCCAGTCGTCGAGATACTTGAGCCAGAAGAACAGCAACGCTCCGGCTCGCGTGGCGATCGCGCGGCCGAGGCGCGATCGCGGAAGCGCACGCAGAAAGGACACAAGCGAGAAACCGAGCGCCATGCCCGGGCCGCACTGCACGCCAGTCTGGAGCTCGTCGAACCAACGGTACAGCCGACGGTGGCCGAGCATGGTGAAGCGCGTGAAGTCATACGGGGCGCCGTGCTGCGGGTACATGAACGGGATCTCGGAGTACACCAATCCATCGGGCACCAGGACGCGGTGAATCTCACTCACCACCCGGACCGGATCGAGAACGTGCTCCAGGACGGCCTGACACACGACCCCATCAAAGCACGAGTCTCGAAACGGGAGGTCGTGTGCGTCACAGACGATTGAGGTCCGCGGCCCGAGCGCGGCATCGACGTCGATACAATCGACATTGGGGTCGTCGAGCAGCGCATCGAAGCCGACTCCGGCGATCCGCCCGCCCACGATCAGGACGCGGGGGCGCTGCTTGTCTCCCATCAGCCGGGCGAGCTGCCTGTAGTTCGCGTCGCTGCCGACATTCCGCGAGAGAGACGGCAACCGCCCGTCGATCCCCGCAAGGATCCGTTCGACCACTCCTGTTCGCGCGGCGCCGTCTTGGTCCGCCGCTCGGTAGTCGGAGATGCGGAACACGCTCCGCTGTTCGTTGATCAGGATCGGGACATCGTGCAATACCGGGTAGCGACACGTCCCATCCTGCGACCTCAGCACCTCGTCCCCCTCTCGGACCAGGCTTCCACCTGTGGTGGGACACCTGAGAAGCGACAGGTCTCGTCCCAGGGCTTGCATCCCGCTCACCTTGCGAGACCAGGACGATGAACTCGAAGGCCCCGTTCGATCAGCTCCTCTCGGTCGGTCACCGGCTTCCAGCCCAGCGCGGCCTTCACGTCTGAGCAGTCAAAGGTCGACACACAGCCCATCGATTTCACGCCCCGGTAGCTGGGAAGGGTGGCCGGGAACCCGAGCGTCCGCTTGGCCAGCCACTTTGACAGCGACAAGGCCTGATGCTGTGCCGGACGCCTCGGATGAAAGTCAAGTGGACGTCCGAGCACCTGGCGCAGCTCGCTCACGCATTCGCGGGCCGACAGACGTGCGTCGCCGACCAGGTTGAACGACCTGCCGACCGCGTCCTCTCGCTCGAGCGCGAGCCGGATCGCGGTGGCTACGTCGTCGGCCAGGACCAACGGCAGCGGGTTGAGCCCGGCGTTCCAGCCGAAGCAGTGGATGTCGGCTCGCCAGATCCCAAAGCCGCCATGAAACGCGGTTCCGCCCGCGCCGATCACGATCCCCGGCCTCATGATGCACAGCGGAAGCGATTCCTGGTGCACGTATTCGCGGAGCACGGCCTCGGACTCGGCCTTACCCACCTCGTACGGTCCCCGCTCGTTCACCTGAGGATCCGTCGGGGTCGCCCCCGTGACGATTGTCCCGGGGTCACCCAGATACAGCGAAGCGATCGTGCCCGCATAGACCAGCCGCTCTGCGCCGGATCGCAGGCATTCCTCGGCGACTCGGCGCGCGGGCTCGACCATCGAGCTCTCGATCGCCTCCGCGAGGAAGCGCCCGCCGTGGGCGAGGTGAACGACCTTTCCGGCCCCGGCCACCGCGCGCGCAACCGCATCAGCGTCGGCGATGTCTCCTCGCAGGATCTGCACTTCCGGTCGCTGGAACGCGGCCGGAAGCGCGCCGGTGTTCCGGGCCATCACCCGCACCGTCATCCCGCTGGAGAGCAGCTCCTCGAGCAGGCTCGTTCCGATGAAACCGGTCCCGCCCAGTACCGCCACGTCACACCGGCCCTCGGAACGGGAGCGGTCGCGTTGCGCGGGTGATACCCGGTCAGGAGTGATCGTTGCCGTCGCCGCGTCGCACGCTGCTACCACCTGCAACCCGAACTCGCCGTCGACGCGCGGCGTCCGGCCGTTGGCGCCGTCGTGGAACGCGGTGATGCTCTCCCGCATGCTCGTGAAGTAGACATCCCTGCGGGGCGTTGGCCGGAGCAGCGAGCCGGCTTCTCTAACGACGTTCTCGACGCCCTTCTCGACCTCGGCCCGGGCAAGCTTCGCGGCCACCTGCACTGGCTCGGCATACCTTCCCCACCGACTTCGATCTCGGACCGAGATGCGATTCTGCTCGACTTCGGCGTCGAGAACTCCGTCTTGGCAGATCGCGGTCAGCTGCCAGGAGCGATAGGCCCCGGCATAGGAGACGAACAGCTGCGCGGTCGCCCGCTCGCAGACGAGAGAGACCTGCCAAGTGTCGTAATAGTGGCGCCCCGCGCTCAGCTCGCGGCGGCCCGACACGGTCGTCGTTACCTCGATCGCGGGCCCGGCGAGGTCGTAGATCTGAGACAGCGGATGGGTCGCCGACTCGTAGGCGAGATTCCTGGGGTCGCGCAACATCCATTGATCGCGCGGGGCCAGCGCCTGCGCCGGGAAGTTGACCGTCAGGTTCAGATGCTGCAGCGGACCCAGAGCGCCTGTCATCACCTTCCGGCGCAGCTCGAGGTACGCCGGGAAGAACACCGCGTTGTGGTTCACGCTGATCCCAACCCCGTGATCGCTCGCCGCGGTCACGAGCGCGTGGCAGTCCTCCCGACAGAGCGTCATCGGCTTCTCAATCAACACGCCGATGTCGGCCTCGATGCACCGTAGAGCAACTGCCGTATGAAGATCTGGCGGCACGAGTACGTGGGCCAGATCAAAGCTCCGGCTCGCGATCGCGTCGTCGAGCGACGCGAAGACATGCGGTATCCCGTGGGCCTCCGCCAGTGACCGGGCCTTGTCCACGGCGGGATCACACACGGCGGTCGCCGATGCGCAATCGACGCAGGCGAGCACTTCGGCGTGAACCTCGGCGACCTTACCGGCCCCCACGAGGCAGACACGGTGGGCGTCGCCTATTGCCATCTTCATGTGAGAGCTTAGCAGTGCGGCACTGTGCCGCGCGGTGTCCATCGGTTGGCCGCCGCTACCGTCGAATGGCGGCAGACGGATGACCTGCGAGCTCCGTGACGAGTTGTCCGTACTCGGTGAGCTGCATCGGTGCGGCCGGGCTCGAGCTGGCATTCGGACCGAACAGCGGATGCAGTCCGTCGGCGATCGTCGTCTGCTGGTTGTCGGTGAACAGGAACACGCGCTGCAGGTCCAGCCTCGGCGCGCTCGCGGCCAAGGCCCGCAACTCGTTGGTGATCTGACCGCTCTGCGCGGCGGTCAGCGGCCCGCCCGGCGGATACAGGAAGCCAAGCTCGGTGATCCAGATCGGCACCCCGGCATAACCCAACCGGTCGGCCTCCTCACG
>JAFAYP010000038.1 GCA_019240305.1 Solirubrobacterales bacterium | reverse complement strand
CCGTCCCATTCGCAATCCGCCGCGGCCGCGGAGTTCATCGCGATGGAGTCCGACTGGGAGGCGGCCCGCCTGCTCACCCTGCAGGCCGCGTGGATGGCCGACAACAAGAAGCCGAACTCGCTCCAGGCCTCGATGGCCAAGGCCAAGGCCGGCCGGACCGGCACCGATCTCGCGCTGCGCTGCGTGGCCCTCTGTGGGTCGGTCGGCTACGGCGAGGGCGAGCTGCTCGAGAAGTGGGCCCGCGACGTCAAGATCCTCGACTTGTTCGAGGGTACCCAGCAGATCCAGCTGCTGATCATCTCGCGGCTGCTGCTAGGCAAGACCTCGGCCGAGCTCAAGTAGCTCTTGGGGCCCGGCCTTCGGCCGGTCATCCATGGGGCCGGTTCCGCGCGGCATCCCTGCCGCGCGGGCGCGGTCCGCTGGCGCCCTCAGTGCGGACCGGGCGCAGTGGTCACGGAGAACACCGCCCCGAACGGGTCGGCCAGCACAGCCTGACGCGTCGGGATACTGTCGAACGGGGCCACGACCACGCCGCCGCCGAGCTCTGGCGCCCGCGCGGCCAGGCCATCGGCGTCCTCGACCCAGAAGTCGACGCTCCAACGGGCGGGGCCTTCATCCTTGGCCATGGCCGCGACCACGTCACGCGGCACGGGCTGGGCCGGCTCGCCTCCGATGTAGCCGGGTAGGCGGAACAGGCTGACGCCCGGAGCGAACTCCTCGGTTTCCCAGCCGAAGACGTCGCGGTAGAAGCGTGCCGCCGCTTCCGGCTCGGGCGTGTGAAGCGCGCTCATCGCATACGCCGACGCCTCGTTAACCAGCTGGCAGCCCAGTCGCTGGCCGGGCTCCCACACCCCGATGATCGCGCCCGCAGGATCTCCGAGCGCGGCGAGGCGGCCTGCCGGCAACACGTCGAATGGCTCCACGAGCACACGGTCCGCGGCGCTCGCCGTGTCGTCGGCGCTCGCCACCGACACGTACGTGTTCCAGCCCGCCTCGACGCCGGGCGGGGCCTGCCCCACGCCCGCGACATCGCGTCCGCGCACCTTGGCGACGTAGTAGTCCCCCGGACCGGGACCGTCGAACTCCCACCCGAACAGCTCGCCGTAGAAGCGCCGCGCCGTGTCGACATCCGAGACCAGGTTGTCGACCCAGCAGGGGACCCCGGGCTGATAGGTCTCTCGCTCACTCATCGTCTGCACCTCCGGCACGCATCGTTAGTTGGAAAAACCAACTCTATAGTTGGATCACCGGACTGTCAACCGCTAGAATGTCTGGCATGCGCACCTACGGAGATCCCTGCGGCATCGCTCGCGCACTCGACGTGGTCGGCGAGCGGTGGGCGCTGCTGGTCGTGCGCGAGCTGCTGCTCGGCCCCAAGCGCTTCACCGACCTGCGCGCCGGCCTGCCCCAGGTCGGCCCGGACATGCTGGCCCAGCGCCTCCGCGAGCTCGAGCAGGCCGGCGTGGTCAGGCGCGGCAAGCTTCCCCCGCCGGCCGGCGCGCGGATCTACGAGCTGACCGCGCGGGGATGCGCGCTCGAGCCGGTCGTGCTCGCGCTCGGGCGCTGGGGCTCGACGCTCCCCTTCCCCGCCGGGCGCACCGAGCTCGGCATCGACGCGCTCGTGCTCGCGCTCGAGACGCTGTATGACCCGGCGCGCGCCGACGGCCTGCTCGGCGCCACCTTCGAGCTGCGCCTCGCCGAGGAGGTGTTCGCCCTACGCCCCGGCGAGCGGCAGCTCGAGGCATCCCGCGGCCAGGCCTCCGATCCGGTGGCCACGATCTCCACCGAGCCGGGCGTGCTCCAGCAGGTCCTGTGGCACGGCCAGAAGGGCGGGCTCGAGATCACCGGCGACCGCCGGGCCGCCGAACGGCTCCTGAAGTCGTTCCCGCTTCCCGCGGGCTAGAGCTGCGCGGCCTCGCGGACCAGCAGATCCCAGGCGCGGCGCACGTCGTCCTCGGTCGTCCACAGGTTGCCGATGGCCAGGCGCAGCACGTAGCGGCGGTTCAGCACACAGTGCGAGATGAAGATCTCGCCGCTTGCGTTGACCCGCTCGAGCAGCCGGCGGTTGGGTCCGTCTTCGCCCTCCAGGCGGAAGCACACGACCGAGAAATGCCGCGGTGCGCACAGCTCCCAGCCGTCGGCCTCGGCCACCCAGCCCTCGAAGCGCTCGGCCAGCTCGACGCCGCTGCGGATGTGGCGCTGAAGGCCGCTGCGCCCGTAGCAGCGGAGTACCGCCCACAGCTTGAGCGAGCGGAACCGGCGTCCGAGCGCGGGCCCGTACTCGCTGAGGCTGAGCGCGTCCTCGGCGTCGGGGGTACGCAGGTACTCGGGGATCAGGCTGAACGCCCGGCGGAAGTCGTCCGGCCGCCGGGTCCAGAGCAGCGAGCAGTCAAGCGGCGTGAGCATCCATTTGTGCGCGTTGACCACCACCGAGTCGGCCCGCTCGACGCCGTCGAAGGCCCAGCGGAACTCGGGGCAAACCATCGCCGCGCCGGCGTAGGCCGCGTCCACGTGCAGCCACGCCCCGCTGGCCTCGCAGGCCGTCGCGATCTCCCCCACCGGATCGACGGCGGTGACCGCGGTCGTGCCGACTGTAGCCACGATGACGGCGGCATCGGACAGATCCCCCAGCGCGTCGGTCCGCATCCGGAACTCAGCGTCGACGGGCACCTTGCGCAGCCGCATCCCCAGCATGCGCGCGGCCTTGTCGACCGAGGAATGGGTCTGCTCGGAGCAGACGATCTCCTCGCGCCCGGTCGCCTCGCGCGCCGCGATGATCGCCGCGAAGGTCGACGTCGACGCGGTGTCCTCGATGTGCCCGTGCCACCCGGTCGGGAGCCCCAGCAGATCGGCCATCCACGCGAGGACGACGGCCTCGAGCTCGGTCGAGGCCGGCGAGGTCCGCCACAGGATCGCCACCGTGTTGAGCGCCGCGGACAGCAGCTCGGCCAGGATCGCCGGCTCCGAGGAGGATGTCGCGAAGTACGCGAAGTACCTCGGATGCTGCCAGTGGGTGACGCCGGGGAGCAGCACCTCGTCGAGATCGCGCAGCACGTCGGCGAACGGCTCGGGCGACTCGGGGGCGTGCTCGGGCAGGCGCGACCGGATCTCGCCGGGCGTCACCTGAGCCAGCACCGGCAGCTCACCGACCCGCCCCAGGTAATCGGCGACCCAGTCGATCGCTGCATGGCCGTCGCTGCGGAACTGATCCCGGCTCACGCGCGCGCGCTCGCGAACTCGTAGTGCACGCCGGTCAGCTCCTCCGAGATCTCCCACAGCCGCCGCCAGTCCGACTTCTCGTAGGCCTTGCGGGCGGCACTCACCACGTTGGGGTAGCCGCGTTGCTCGCCCCGGCCATCCGGACCGATGTAGGTCCCGCCGGGCAGATCAGGGACGGTCGCGGCGTACAGCGTGGGGAGCGCGCCCATGTCGGCGCTCTGGGCGAACAGCCGGTTGCCGATCCACATGTAGGCCTTCTCGTAGAAGCGGTCGGGCGCGGCGAACTGGAGGTTGGTGGCCGAGTATCCGGGGTGAGCGGCCAGGCTCAGCAGCGGGCTGCCCGCCTCAACCGCCCGGCGCTGGAGCTCGAAGCAGAACATCAGGTTGGCCAGCTTCGTCTGGCCGTAGGCCCCCCACCGACTGTAGGAGCGCTCGCCCTGGAGATCGTCGAAATTCATCGTGCCGCGGCGGTGAAGCTGGCTTGAGAGCGTGACCACGCGCGGCGCCGCCGCACGCTCCAGGCCGCCCAAGAGCAGCCCGGTGAGCGCGAAGTGCCCGAGGTGATTGGTCCCGATCTGGCTCTCGAACCCGTCCTTGGTCAGCCGGCGCGGCGCGGCCATGATCCCGGCGTTGTTGATCAGCAGGTCGAGCCGGCCGTGCGCTTCCCCCATCCGCCCTACGAACGAGCGCACCGACTCGAGGTCGGCGAGATCGAGCGTCTCGACCTCGAGCGCCGCCCCCGGTACCGCCGAGCGGATCCGGCCGGCCGCCTCCTCTCCCCGCGCACTGCTCCGGCAGGCCATGACCACGGCCGCGCCGGCCCGGGCGAGCTCGCGCGCGGTGACCAGGCCGAGCCCGCTGTTGGCCCCGGTGACGACCGCCACGCGCCCGCTCTGGTCGGGCATGTCGGCGGCCGTCCACCTATCCGCCATCGAGTACCTCGAACTTCATGCCCGCGGCGATCAGGCGCCGGTGCAGAGCGTCGCCCATGGCCACCCGCAGCTGCTCGAGCTTGCCGATGTTGCGCCCGGCCAGCGCCCAGCGAAGCGCGCGTTCAGCCATCGGCTCCGAGCTCGCGGGCCAGCTTCAGGGCCTCGGCGGGCTCGACGCCAGCGCGCGCCGCGAGCCA
>JAFAYP010000326.1 GCA_019240305.1 Solirubrobacterales bacterium | reverse complement strand
GGATAGTCGTGGCGCAGGATGCGCCGCGCGAGCTCGAGCGCGAGCAGGACCAGGTAGGTGGGCTGCCCGATCGAGTAGGCCGGAAGCTTCTTGCCGGTCTTGGCCCCGCTCATGAACTCGCGGAAGCCGTTTTCAGACTCGCCGGCGGTCGGCGGCAGCGGCCGTCCCGCGGTCAGGAACGCCTTCAGGATTCCGTCGGTTCCGCCCTGCGCCCAGATGCCGTCGATCTTGGGCAGCGAGGGGAGAACCGCCGCGGTATTGGTCTGCGCCACGCTCGAGTCCCACATTCCGGAGTACTTGTTGACCACCTTGATCTCGGGGTGGCGGGAGAAGACCGACATTCCGCCGGCGTTGCGCTGGGTGTCGACAAACGTGCCCGGAACTCCGGTGACCATGATCACGTTCCCCTTGCCACCGAGCTGGCGGACGAGCCAGCTGGCGAGGTCGCGTCCAAATGCGAACTGGTCGGTGTTCACCTGCAGCGCGCCCGGAGCGGTCACGATGTTGTCGAAGGAGATCACCAGGATGCCGCGGTCGATGGCCTGTCGAACCACGCCGTTGAGCCCGGTGGGCGAGGCGGCATCGATCACGATCGCGTCGACGCGAGCGGCGATCAGGTTCGAGAGCTGCTGAGCCTGATCGGACATGTCATTACTGGCGTTGTAGACCTCGCCGTACACCTGCGAGCGGTAGGGCTCGGTGCCGAGCGCCGCACGGTAGGTGTTTTCCATCTCGAGGCGCCATGTGTTGCCGATCGAGGAGTTGGCCAGCGGGATCTTCAGCTTGTCCTTGACGCGGGCCCCGGCTACGCCGGCGCAACCAGCCACGCCGACTGTCAGGAGACCGGCAGCGGCGCGCGAGGCATCAGCGATGAAATGCCGGCGGGTCAGCACTGCCGCAGGTGGCACGTGCTCTCCTCCATCGGTACTTCGCCTACCCGGGCCCGCCACTGACCAACCACTTCTCCGGCGCTCACCTTCCCCGCGCCATAATCCCCGCCACGTGGCCGAGGCTGTCAAAGTGGCGATTGCCAGTCCGCTGGAAGCAGAGCTGGTCGAGTCGATCCGGACCGTCGACGCTCGCATCGAGGTGGCCTACGCGCCCGAGCTGCTGCCGCCCCTGCGATTCCGGGGCGATCATCGCGGCGTGGACGGATTTCGCCGCTCGCCCGAGGACGAGCAACGCTATTGGGAGACGATCGCAACCGCCGAGGTTCTGTACGGTGTTCCAGGCGATTCTCCGGAGGGACTCGCCGGAGCAGTGCGGCGGGCCGAGCGCCTGCGATGGGTGCAGGCCACCTCGGCGGGCGCCGGCCAGCAGGTCGGCGCGGCGGGGTTGACCCCCGAGGAGCTCGAGCGCGTCACCGTGACCACCGCCTCGGGAGTGCACCCCGGGCCGCTGGCCGAGTTCACCATGCTGGCGCTCCTGGCCTACACCAAGGAACTGGCGCGGCTGCAGGCCGACCAGCGTGCGCATCGCTGGAGCCAGCGGCCGCTGTGCGAGCTGTCCGGTCGCAGCCTGTTGATCGTTGGGCTCGGCCAGATCGGTGAGGAGGTGGCGCGGCTGGCCGACGCATTCGGGATGCGGGTCACCGGCATCAACCGCTCCGGGACCTGCGATTCGCCCCACGTTCACCACATGCACCGGATCTCGGAGCTGCGGGCGTGCCTGCCCGACGCGGATGCGATCGTGATCGTGCTGCCGCTCACCCCGGATACTGCCGGGCTGATCGACGCCGCGGCGATCGCCGCCGTCAAGCCGGGCGCGATCCTCGTCAACGTCGGGCGCGGCGGCGTGATCGACGAGCCGGCGATGATCGGGGCGCTGCGCTCGGGGCGCCTTGCCGGCGCCGCGCTCGACGTGTTCGCCACCGAACCGCTGCCCGCCGAGAGCCCTCTGTGGGAGATGCCGAACGTTCTGGTCACCCCGCACACCGCCGCGCTCTCGTGGCACGAGAACGAGCGGATCGCGTCGCTGTTCTGCGAGAACCTCGGCCGCTACCTGCGCGGCGAGGAACTGCGCAACCGCGTCGATCCTGAGCTCCTGTACTGAACCGGTGGCGGAGGTGAGGCTCAGCGGGCAGGAGCTTCACGGCATCTGCATGGGCCTGCTGCGTGGCGTGGGCACGCCGGAGGACCTCGCGGAGATCGTGGCCGGCGGGCTGTGCGACGCGAATCTCGCCGGGCACGACTCACACGGGCTGGTCCGCCTGCCGATGTACCTGCGCAACGCCATCGACGGCAAGATCAAACCGCCGGTGCGACCCGAGGTGGTCCGCCGGCGCGCTGCCACGGCGTGCGTCTCGGCGCGTTGGGGGTGGGGGCAGCCGGCCGCGCGGCTGGCCGCGCAGACCGCGGCCGAGATCGCCGGCGAGCTCGGCGTGGGCGCGGTGGTCCTCCAGGACTCCCCGCACGTGGGGCGGATGGCCGACTACGTCGAGCTGATCGCCGCCGAGGGGCACCTGGGCATGACCGTGACCAACTCGGGTCCGAACGTGGCGCCGTTCGGGGGACGCGACCGCCGCCTGGGCACCGACCCGATCGCGTTCGCGATCCCCCGCGCCGAGGGTGCTCCGCCGATCGTGGTCGACTTCGCGACCTCGGTACGCGCCGAGGGCAAGGTCCGCGTGGCTCGGGCCGCGGGCCGGAGCGTTCCGCCCGGCACGCTGATCGATGTCGAGGGCCGGCCCAGCGTGAATCCCGAGGACTACTACGCGGGCGGATCGCTGCTTCCGGCCGAGGGGCACAAGGGCTACGCGCTGGCCGTGGCGATCGAGGCGCTCGGCGGCGTCCTCTCGGGCATGGGGCCGTCGATGATCCCCGCCTATGGGGGCGGCAACGGCATGTTCGTGATGGCCCTCGAAGTCGAGGCGTTCCTGCCTGTGAAGCAGTACGTGGACCACGTCGAGGCGATGGCCAAAGCGCTGAGGAGTGCGCCCACCGCGCCCGGCGTCGAGCGGGTGCTGCTCCCCGGCGAGCCCGAGCTGCTGAGCGCCGAGCGCCGCCGGCGCGAGGGGATCCCGATCGCGCCGGCCACCATGGACGAGCTCCACGAGCTGGCCGGCGAGCTGGGCGTGACGCTCGGCGCGTAACCGGGTCCATCATCGGCTCGGGAAGAAAGGGGGAATATGTGCCCCTTTCATCCCAAGCCGGATGCGACTCAGACCAGCGCCACAGGGCGCACCATCGAGCCGGTGGCGCCGCGAATGGCCAGCGGGAGGCAGACGAAGCAGAACTCGTAGACCCGGTCGCGCGCCAGCTCCTCGCAGTCGACCATCTCGATGATGAAGATCCCGCGCTCGTTGAGCAGGGCGATGTGGACCGGGTGAGGGTTGCCGGGGACGATCGAGGGGAGGACTTCGAGCGCCTCGGTGTCGGCGGCCACGGCGATGAC
>JAFAYP010000320.1 GCA_019240305.1 Solirubrobacterales bacterium | reverse complement strand
GACCGGAGGAGCGCCGGGGTAGCCCCGGGCCATCAGCGACGCGCTGGCCGCCGTGGTGAAGACGAAGACGGCCAGCGGGGCACGCCGCCACAGGACGAGTGCAAATGAAGAGCAGGCGGCCAGCAGCAGCCCCCAGCCGTCGAGGTGGTGCTTGACCGCGCCATAGTTGCCCAGCCCATGCAGGAGCAGCCCCACGGCGAGACCAAAGGCAACCAGGGCGATCGCGCCGTCGGTGAGCCATTGCCGGGTGGCCGACGGCAACCGGGCATCGGGCGCTGCGGTCACGGTGAGCTCAGCGTACCGGGGGCAGCGAGAGCGATCGTCCCCCTTGCGGGGGATCCGAAGCCAGGAAGATTCTCCCGCCCGGGGTCGTCTGCAGGCCCGATGGCACGCAAACGAATGGCCTGGCTGGTCGTGCTGGGGTGCTTGCTCGGCGCCGGATGCGGAACGGCCGCGACCCGGTCAACGACGATCCGGAGCACGCGTGCGCCCTCGCCGGCCGCGAGCGGGACTCCGCCGGCGTTCGCCTGGCTCCGGCCCGAGCCACCGCCGCCGGGCTGGACGGTGGCCCGTCTGCGCGCGGGTGCCACGCTCGCCGTGCCGCCCGGATGGCGGCGCATCCGGGCCGATGTCGGAACGGCGTCCGCCGCGCGGGTCGATCCCGCTTCCGGGCTGATCGCCGAGTACCTCAACTCGACGCCGCAGCAGGGCGATGAGACGCTTCAGAACTGGTCGCGCTTTCGCCCCGACCACAACCTCGACGAAGGCGACCGCCACGAACAGGTGCTGGCCGCGGCCCAGGGACTGCGGTTCCGCTCCGGCAGTGGCTCGTGCGTGATCGATCGCTACCGCACGTCCCGCGCCGGCTATCAGGAGATCGCCTGCCTGGTGCGCGGAGCCCGCGGCGAGAGCGTGATCGTGGCCGCTGCGCTGACCGCGCACTGGGCGCAGGCGGCGGCTGTGCTCGAGCGCGCCGTCTCCGCTTTCGTCCCTTAGGGCTCCTCGCGGGGACCCGAACCGGCGCCGAGATCCTCCCTTAGAACGAGGGGAATCTCCCCCCGCGGGGGGACGACACCCAGCCCGCGGCTGCCGACCATAGGTCCATGACCCGATTCTCAATTGACAGGACGTTCGAGACGATCGCCCGCGCGATCGTCCGCTTTCGCTGGGGGGTGGTGGTGGCGTGGCTGCTCGCCGTCGTCCTCACCAGCGCCGCGCTTCCCTCGCTCGCCAGCGAGGTCAACAACGACAACAGCGCATTCCTGCCCGCCAGCTCGCCCAGCTCCCGCGCGAGCGACCTGGCAGCGCCGCTGCTCGGCTCCGGCAAGACGGCCTACATCCTCATCGTCGGCTCGCGCTCCG
Organism: Solirubrobacterales bacterium; assembly: GCA_019240305.1. Lineage (GTDB taxonomy): Bacteria > Actinomycetota > Thermoleophilia > Solirubrobacterales > Solirubrobacteraceae > Palsa-465. The sequence continues at coordinate 5,859 of JAFAYP010000320.1, read as the reverse complement.
GTGGGCTGAACTCGACCGACCTGGACGTCCTCTCTCGCGAAGCCTCCGCCGCGCGCGGCGTGACCGGTGTGCTCGCGGTGCAGGGACCCGTGCTCTCCGCCGACGGACAGGCTGCGCAGCTGAAGGTTCGCCTGCAGGCTTCGCGCAACGACATCTCGAGCGCCAAGAACATCGTCTCGAACCTGGAGGGCACCTTCTCCCGGGTCGGCGCACCCGCCGGGCTGCAGTTCCACACGGCCGGCCAGATCGCCACGTCGGTGGCCAACCAGGCGAGCTCGAACCGCTCCGGCGATCAGATCCAGCTGTTCTCGATCCTGTTCATCGTGGTGCTGCTGCTGGTCGTGTTCCGCGCGCCGTTGGCCGCCGTCATCACGCTGTTGCCGGCCGGGACGGCCCTGCTGATCTCGACCCGACTGATCGGTGAGCTCGGCGCTCAGGGGGTCAAGATCTCCTCGATCACCCAGGTGCTGCTGATCGTCCTGCTGCTCGGGGCGGGCACCGACTACGGGCTGTTCCTCGTCTTCCGGGTCCGCGAGGAGCTCCGCGACGGTCACGACGGACACGAGGCCGTGGTCCGCGCGCTGGTCCGGGTCGGTGAGTCGATCAGCGCCTCGGCGGGGACGGTGATCCTCGCGCTGCTCACGCTGCTGCTCGCCACGTTCGGCCTTTACCACGATCTCGGGTTGCCGCTCGCCCTCGGGATGGTCGTGATGCTGGCGATCGGACTGACGCTGCTCCCGGCGCTGCTGGCGATCTTCGGCCGGGCCGTGTTCTGGCCGGTTCGGGTCAGGCCCGAGGGGCAGCGCGAAGGGCCTTGGGCGCGCATCGCCGGCCGACTGGTGCAGCGCCCCGCGCTGACGCTGGGGGCCGGCGTCGTCCTGTTCCTCGCCCTGGCGGCCGCCGCGCTCGGGTACTCCTCCTCGGGCTTCGGCGGCGCGACCAGCGCGCCGGCCGGTACGGACGCGGCGGCCGGGAACGCCGCCCTCTCCGCCCATTTCCCCCAGACCAGCAGCAACCCGGCCAACCTGGTCTTCGCCTACACGAACTCGGCCTGGCAGAACCCCCAGGAGCTCGTTCACGACGAGGCCTCGCTGCGCTCGTCGGGGCGGTTCACCGCGCTGTCGGGGCCCCTCGATCCGAACGGAACCGCACTCAGTCCCGCCGGTCTCACCCGGCTGCACGCCGAGCTCGGGCCGCCGGGAAGGCTGGCCCTCCGTGAGCCGGCCGGGCTGGGTGTCCCGCGAGCGCAGTACGACGCCTACCGCGCGACCTCGCAGTTCGTCTCGGCGGACGGCCGGATCGTCCAGTTCGAGGCTTCCCTGGCGGCCGGCTCTCAGCCGTCGACCGAGGCGATGAACGCGACACCGGTCATCCGCGACACCGTGGCCGGGGCTGCCGCGCGCTCCGGCGCCGTGCAGAGCGGAGTGGCGGGCGAGGCGGCCGCGCTCTACGACATCAGCACGACCGCCAACCATGATCTGCGGGTGATCGTCCCGATCGCCGTGCTGGCCATCGGCCTGCTGCTGGCGCTCGTCCTGCGCAGCCTGGTGGCGCCCCTGTATCTGATCGTCAGCGTGGTGCTGTCCTACCTCGCCGCCCTGGGCGTGGCGACCCTGGCCTTCATCGACCTCGGCGGGGACGGCGGGATCAGCTTCATCCTGCCGTTCCTGATGTTCGTGTTCCTGTTCGCGCTCGGCGAGGACTACAACATCCTCGTCATGACCCGCATCCGCGAGGAGGCGCGGCGGCTGCCCCTGCGTGAGGCGGTGGTCAAGGCGGTTGGGCGGACCGGCTCGACGGTCACCTCGGCCGGACTGATCCTCGGCGGCACGTTCGTCGTGCTGGCGGCCGCCAGCTCAGGGGCGGAGGCGAGCCAGACCCGGGCGATCGGGCTGGGTCTGGCCGCGGGCATCCTGATGGACACGTTCCTGGTCCGCACGCTGCTCGTGCCGGCCACGGTGATCCTGCTCGGGCGATTGAACTGGTGGCCCGCGGCGATGGCCCGCGCCGTTGACCGCCGAACGGACGGCCGCGCCGAGGTTCGTCCCGCTCGTCCCGGCGATCCCTCGGAGGTCCGCTCGTGAGCGCCGCCGCCACCGCCACCGCCACACCGCGCCGGCCGGCGAATTCCGGCCGGCCGGCGCGTCCATCCGTCGCGCTGCTGATGGGCTTCGAGGCGTTCACCCTCGCCGTGTTCGCGACGCTCCACCTGTCGGGGGCGTTGCGGATCGGCTCCTCGGCCTCGGGACGGGCCTCGTACGGGGCCGGCGTCGCCGAGGCCCTGATCTGCGTTGCGCTGGCCGGCGGGGCGTGGGCGCTCGTCCACTCGCCCGCGCCCGCGGCCGCGCGCGCGGCCGCGCGGCGTCGCGTGGCCCGGTTCGCCCTCGGCTTTGCGATCACCGGGTTCATCGTCGGGCTGACGTTCACGGTCGACTCGGGTGACCCGATCGACCTCGGCTACCACCTGGTGATGCTGCCGGTGCTGGTGGCCACTACCGTGCTGCTGGCCCGCCGGCCCGCCCCTCAGCACATGTAAAACCGACCAAACCGCGAGTCCGCGCACCCGCCCGGGCGACATAAGCATGGACCCAATGCTTATGTCGCCATCAGGCCACCGCGGGGGAGGGTTTGGCGACTTTTGCAGGTTGGCGCCCGGCCCAGCGGAAAGGCTCCGGCCATGAAGGTGACCCTGCTCTCCTGGAACGTGGCCGGCCGGGTCCAGCGACAGCCCGAACAGGCCGCCCTGATCGCGGAGCTCACGCCCGACGTCGTCTGCCTCCAGGAGGTGAGGCCGACCACCGCCAGCGCCTGGACGACCGCGCTGAAAGACGCGGGCTGGCCGTACATCGCACTCGCCCAGGCAACGAACGCCGACGCCGGCGACGCGGACCGCCGGTTGGCTGTGCTGACCGCATCACGCACGCCGCTCGCCGAAATCGAGCTGGAAATAGACCACGACCTGCCCTGGCCCGAACGCGTGCTCGCCACCGACCTCGACGGGCTGCACCTCGTCAACTTCCACTCGCCGATCAGCCCCAAGCCGAATCTGGTCAAGGTCCGCACCCACGTGGCGCTGCATGCGCACCTGGCGGCCGGCCACGGCCCGCGGGCGCTCTGCGGCGATCTGAACACGCCCCGCCGCGAGCATCCCGACGGCCGCGTGTGGACGTTTGCCCGCACCAGCCGCGGCAAGCTCCGGCCCGAGCGCGGGGAGCGCTGGGACCAGGCCGAGCTGGCGCTGATCAAGGGCCTCGAGCGCTACGGCTTCTGCGACGCCTTCCGCGCTCTGCACGGGTACGAACGCAAAGAGCTGAGCTGGCAGTGGCAGCGCTGGGGCGGCGGTTACCGCCTGGACCATCTGATCGTCTCGGCGGAGATCGACGTGGACAGCGTCGAATACCTGCACGCATGGCGCCAGGAGGCCGGGCTGTCCGACCACTCACCGCTGCTCGCCGACATCCGCTGGTAGCGTCCCGCCCCCTTATGGCCCCAAGAGTCATCCTGCTGCCGGGCGACGGCATCGGTCCCGAGATCATGCAGTCCGCCCTCGAAGCCCTGAGCGCACTCGGCGTCGAGCTCGACTACGAGGAGCACCTGTTCGGCGGCGCCGCGATCGACGCCCACGGCACCGCCCTCACCGGCGAGACGCTCACCGCCTGCAAATCAGCCGACGCCGTCCTGCTGGCCGCGGTCGGCGGCCCCCAGTGGGACACCACCGACCCGGACAAGCCCCGCCCCGAGCAGGGTCTCCTCGGCCTGCGAAAGGGACTGGACCTGTTCGCCAACCTGAGGCCGGTCAAGCCGATCCCCGCCCTGTATGACGCGAGCCCGCTCAAGCGCGAGCTGATCGAGCGGACCAACCTGATCGTCGTCCGCGAGCTCACCGGCGGGATCTACTTCGGCGCCAAGACGCGCAGCGAGGACCGGGCCTCCGATGACTGCGTGTACACCCGGGCCGAGATCGAGCGGATCGCCCGCATCGGCTTCAGCACCGCGAGCTCGCGTGTGACCAGCGTCGACAAGGCCAACGTCCTCGAGACCAGCCGGCTGTGGCGCGAAGTGGTGAGAGAAATCCACAAGCGCGAGTTCCCCAACATCGAGCTCGAGCACCTGCTGGTCGACAACGCCTCGATGAAGCTGATCGCCGCGCCCCGGCACTTCGAGGTGATCCTCACCGAGAACATGTTCGGCGACATCCTGAGCGACGAGGCGGCCATGCTCACCGGCTCGATCGGGATGCTCCCGAGCGCCTCGCTCGGGGACCAGAAACCCGGCGTGTTCGAGCCCGTGCACGGCTCCGCGCCCGACATCGCCGGGACCGGGCAGGCCAACCCGCTGGCCATGATCCTGTCCGCCGCGCTCATGCTGCGGCACGGATTCCGGCTGGAAAACGAGGCGGCGGCGGTAGAATCGGCCGTCGAGCAAGCGCTGGCCGAGGGGCTGCGCACACCCGACCTGGGGGGCACGGCAACGACAAAGGAAGCCACCCAGGCAGTCCTCAAATACCTGTAAGGGAGCATCAGTGGAACAAGCGGACCTCATCTGGCACAACGGCGAAATGGTTGCCTGGGAGGACGCGAAGGTCCACGTACTGACGCATGGCCTGCACTACGGCACCGGGGTGTTCGAGGGGATCCGCGCCTACGAGACCGCGCAGGGGACGGCGATCTTCCGTCACCACGACCATCTCGACCGGCTGTTCAAATCGGCCGAGCTCTATTACATGCCGATCCCCTACACGCTCGAGGAGCTGCGCCAGGCCACCCACGAGCTGATCGCCGCCAACGAGCTGCGTGAGTGCTACATCCGCCCGATCGTGTTCCGCGGCTACGGCCAGATGGGCCTCTATCCGCTCGACGCGCCGGTCGAGGTGTCGATCGCCGTGTGGCCGTGGGGCGCGTACCTCGGTGACGAGGGGAAGGCCAACGGCATTCGGGCCAAGGTGGCGAGCTGGCGACGGATCCCGCACGACGCGCTGATCCCGCACGCCAAGGCTTCCGGCCAGTACCTCAACAGCGTGCTGGCCAAGATCGAGGCCTCCAAGGCCGGCTATCAGGAGGCGATCCTGCTCGATGCCCAGGGATTCGTGTGCGAGGGCTCGGGCGAGAACATCTACCTGGTGCGCGACGGCGTGGTTCTCACCCCGCCCCAGACGGCCGGCATCCTCGATGGGATCAACCGCAAGTCGGTGATCCGGATCGCCCGCGATCTCGGCTACGAGGTCGTCGAGCGCAACCTGGCCCGGGCCGAGCTGTACCTGGCCGACGAGGTGTTCATGACCGGGACCGCGGCCGAGCTCGTGCCGGTGCGCGAGGTCGATGACCACGCCATCGGCAGCGGCCGCGGGGGCGGGGTCGGGTCAATCACCCTCGAGCTCCAGCGCGTGTTCGACGACGCGCTCCACGGCCGCGACCCCCGTTATGCCGAATGGCTCGACGTGGTCGCGATCCCGACCAAGGCCGCATGACTCGTATCGAGCTCTGCGACACCACCCTCCGCGATGGGATGCAGGGGGAGGGCATGTCGCTGTCCGCGCAGGAGAAGCTGCGGGTGGCGCACCGCCTGGACGAGCTCGGGATCGATGTGATCGAGGCCGGCTTCCCCAGCTCGAACCCCAAGGAGATCGAGCTGTTCGACCTGCTGAGCCGCGAGACGTTCCGGCATGCCCAGATCGCGGCCTTCGGCATGACGCGCCGGCGCGGCACCAAAGCTGAGCAAGACCCGGGACTCAGGGTCCTCGCCGACTCAGGCGCGCCGGTGTGCACGATCGTCGGTAAGACCTGGGGACTGCACCTGGAGAAGGTGGTCAAGGTCGATCGCGAGGAGAACCTGCAAATGATCTCCGAGTCGGTCGCCTTC
>JAFAYP010000200.1 GCA_019240305.1 Solirubrobacterales bacterium | reverse complement strand
CGCTCAGCCGCCCGTAGAAGTCGGCCCGCAGCGTGCAGAGCACGAGCGCGCGGCGCGCGTGGTCGCCGGCCGCGGCCACCAGCGCCTCGAGGAACTCACGGCGCTCGGACTCCTCGGCGCAGGCCGTGAACAGCTCCTCGAGCTGATCGACGGCGATCACCACGCGCTGCACCCGGCCGAGCGCGCCGAGCACCTGGTCCGGGTGGCCGCCGAGGGCCCGCTGTAGCTCGCCGTAGGGATGCTCCCCCGGCCGGAGCAGTACCTGGCGCCAGCTCGCGCTTCCCGGCAGCGTCCCTGACCGCAGCGCCGGCAGCACGCCGGCCCGCATCAGCGAGGACTTGCCGATGCCCGACGGCCCGAGGATGCCGACCAGCGGCCATTCGGCCAACCGGGCGATCAGCTCGGAGACGACGCGGTCGCGTCCGCAGAAGAAGTGCGCATCGGATCCTTCGAACGCGGCCAGCCCCTTGAACGGGCACACCCCCGGCCCGGCCGGGGCCGCCGGGGCCTCGAGCCCCGCGTCGTGACACAGGATCATGTGCTCGAGCTCGCGCAGCTCGGCACTCGGCGTCAGCCCGAGCTCGTCGCTCAGCAGCGAGCACGCCTGCCGGTAGGCGGCCAGGGCTTCGGCCTGGCGGCCGGAGCGATACAGCGCGAGCATCAGTTGTGCGCGCGGCCGCTCGTGTAACGGTGCCTGCGCGATCAGGCGCTCGAGCGGGGCCACTACCTCCGCGGCGTGGCCGAGCGCGAGATCGGCGTCGATCAGTTCCATCTCGGCCAGCAGGCGGAGCTCCTCCAGTCGTCGTACCTCGGGCTGCACGTCCTCCACGTCGCCCAAGTCGGCGAGCGGAGGTCCGCGCCACAACGCGAGTCCCTCGCGCAGCCGCGCCGAGGCGCCGGCGGGATCCCCGCCGGCCAGCATCTCCCGCCCCTCGACGAGCAGCCGCTCGAACATCGCGGCGTCGAGTTGCGCGGGCTCGAGCTCCAGCATGTATCCACCGCGGCGTGTGCGGAGCATTTCGGCACCGTCGTCGCGGAGCGTGCGCCGCAGTCGCGAGACCCCCACGTGGATCGCATTGACCGAGCTCGCCGACCGCGAACCGTCGAACAGGTGCTCGATCAACCGCTCGGTGGCGACCATCTCGTTCGCATGCACGAGCAGGATCGCGAGCAGCGCGCGCTGCCGGGCACCGCCCAGGGCGAGCGCCTCCCCGTCCCAGGACGCGGACAGCGGACCGAGGATGCCGAACCGCAGCGCTGCGGTTGCCGGGGCGCGCATCTGGCCGATTATCTGTCAAGCGCAGGCGCTCCGCAACGAGCACCATTCAACTGACCCTGAATCACTTTGAGGGTCGGCCGGGCCGATGGGATGTTCCAGCGCGTGGATCGACCACCCCTGGGGCCATCGCTACGCCGAACCTCCGGCCTCGACGCGATGGTGGCGGCCGCATCCACGGACGAGAAGTAGTGCGACCAAACCTAGACGGGGAGGACGGTGGACGTGCAAAGGTTCACGCGAAGGACAGCCGTGGCGCTCGCTACGGGCACGCTGATGGTTCTGGCCGCAGCCTGCGGCTCCTCGAGCAACAACGGCGGTAGCAGCGGGGCCGGCGGCGGCGGCTCGAACAGCTCGCCGGTCGCCACCCCGACCAGCGGCCCGGGATTGACCGCGGGCTACGCGCCGGCGGGCACCCGGATCACCGGCGGGACCGTGTACTTCACCCAGATCCCCGAGCAGGAGCCGAACTACATCTTCCCGTTGTACAGCCCGCAGGTGTGTGGAACGCAGAACATCAACCAGTTGATGTACATGCTGTACCGGCCGCTCTACTGGTACGGGAACGACTACCGCCCGACCATCGACTATGACTACTCGATCGGGAAGCAGCCGACGTTCTCAGGTGGGGGCAAGACCGTCACGATCAAGCTGAACCCCTGGAAGTGGGCCGACGGCGAGTCGGTCACCTCACGTGACCTGGTGTTCTGGATGAACCTGATGAAGGCCAATCCGGCGGACTGGTGCGGTTACGTACCCGGGTATTTCCCCGACAACGTCACGAGCTACTCCGCACCCGATCCCTCGACGTTCGTCCTTCATTTCACCAAGGCCTACAGCCCGACGTGGGTGATCTACGACGAGCTCTCTCAACTCGTTCCGCTGCCGCTGGCCTGGGACCGGACGTCACTGTCGCAGCCGGCGCCGAGCACCGACAACGGACATCTGCCGGACAGCACGAAGGCGGGCTCGACCGCCGTATATAAGTTCCTCGACGGTCAGTCAAAGGATCTGGGCACCTGGACCACGTCTCCGCTGTGGAAGGTGGTGGACGGTCCATTCAAGTTGACCGGCTTCACGAGCACGGGCCAGGTCACGATGGAGCCCAACCCTGACTATTCGGGCTCGCCGAAGCCGTCGATCTCGAAGCTGGTGACGCTGCCCTATACGAGTGAGGCCGCGGTCTACAACGAACTGCGCTCGAGCGGACCCAGCGCCCTCACCGTCGCGAGTCTCCCCCAGCAGTACGCGCCGCAGGTCTCCACGCTGACCGCCGAGGGATACAACTACAACAAGGCGGCGAGCTACTCGTTCAACTACTTCCCGCTGAACTTCCACAACCCCCAGGTCGGGCCGATCTTCAGCCAGCTGTACTTCCGTCAGGCCTTCCAGCACCTGATCGACCAGCAAGGCTGGATCAACGCCTTCCTTTACCACACCGCCAATCCGACCTACGGGCCGATCCCACCCTCACCGCCGAGCCCACTCGTCAGCGCCTCGGTGACCACGGTCAACCCGTACCCGTTCTCGGTCTCGGCGGCCAAGTCGATCCTGGCCAGCCACGGCTGGAAGGTGGCACCGGGCGGTACGACGACATGCGAGAACCCGAGCCTGTGCGGCACCGGGATCACCAAGGGCGAGGGAATCTCGTTCACCATCGACTACGCCTCGGGCATCGTCGCGCTCAAGAATGAGATGGACGACCTGGCCGCCCAGGCGAGCAAGATCGGGATCAACATCAGCCTCACCACGCATCCGTTCGCGACGGTGATCGGCACCGCGGTGGCCTGTCAGCCGAGCCAGCCGACCTGCAAGTGGCAGTC
>JAFAYP010000172.1 GCA_019240305.1 Solirubrobacterales bacterium | reverse complement strand
TCAAGCACGCGAGCCAGCGCCTCGGGCGGGGTGAGGACCAGGCACGAGGAGCCGCGACGTTGCAGCTCCACCCGTCCGGCGCTCCTGAGCGCCCGGCGCAGGTTGCGCTCGAGCACGACGGCGAAGCTTCCGCGCTTGCGCCCCTTGAGCGCCAGCTCGCCGAACATGAGCAGGACGCACGGCGCGCCGGCGGCCGGGCCGGCGGCGCCGATCAGGCGCTCAGCCGCTGTCTGTGCCACGGTGCTCGGGGTCATGAAGGACGTCGCGCTCAGGCTAGCGCGGCAGCGCCAGGCCGAGCCGGCGTGCCCGCTCGAGCGCGCGGGCCAGCACCTCCTCGGCGCCCTCGATCTCTCCGCCGCGCATGAGGACCCGGCCCGCCACCACCGTGGTATGCACGACCGCGCCCGAAGCGGCGTAGACCAGTGCGGCGGGCAGCTCGCCGAAGCTGAGCTCGGGCATGCCGGTCCGCAGGAGCAGGAAGTCGGCCGGCTGGCCCACCTCCACGCCGTGGGCGGCTCCGAGCAGCGGCGCGCGGCGGCCGGTGGCGAGCTCCCAGGTCTCCGGGGCGGTGACCGCGGCGCTGTCGCGGGCCTCGTGCTTCTGGAGCAGCGCGAATACCTTCATGTCCGCGAACAGATCGAGCGAATTGTTCGAGCCCGGCCCATCGGTGCCGAGACCAACCTGGATGCCGCTCGTGCGAGCCCGCACGTACGGAAACACGCGACCGACCGCAAGCTTGAGATTGGCCACCGGGTTGGTGACGATCACCGCGCCGCGTGCGGCGATCAGCTCGAGTTCTTCCTCGTCCAGCCACACCCCGTGGGCGAGTACCGTGCGTGGCGTGAGCAGCCCGACACGATCGAGGTAGTGGGCCGGGCGCTGTCCCTGCGCGGCGAGGCAGTCAGCCACCTCCTGCTCGGTCTCCGATAGATGGATCTGGATCGGGATGCCCCTCTCGGAGGCGACCTCGGCGATCCAGCGCAGGCTGGGTTCGGTGACGGTGTAGATCGCGTGCGGGGCCAGACCGGCCTCGATTCGCTCATCGGCGCCGGCTACCGCGTCGAGGCTGCGCAGGGCGGCCTCGCGCATGTCCTGCGCCCGGCCGTCGACATCGATCAGCGGCGCCGCGACCGTGGCGCGCAGGCCGGCATCGCGGACGGCGCGGGCCGCTGCCTCCGGGTGCCAGTACATGTCCCAGAAGCGGGTGGTGCCGCTGCGCACCATCTCCAGGCAGGCCAGCCGCGTTCCCCAGTACACGTCCTCGGGCTGGAGCCGTCGCTCGATCGGCCAGATCTTCTCCTCCAGCCAGCGCATAAGCGGCAGGTCGTCGCCAAAGCCGCGAAACAGCGTCATGGCCGCGTGGGTGTGACCGTTGAGGAGCGGCGGGGTCAGGATGGCGCCAGCGGCGTCGACGTGCTCGTCCTCGGGCCGGGGCTGCACGTCCGGGCCGAGCTCGACGATCACGCCCTCCTCGGCTCGCAGCGCGATTCGCTCTCCGTCCAGGAGCGCGTCTGTGACAGCCAGGCTCAAGCGCGGCCGGGGTCGGCCGGCACCCCCAGGGCGTGCTCCTGGAGGTCGATCGCGATCTGGGTCACCGACGCCTCGTGGCCCCGCGGCGCGGCGAGCGAGACGCCCACCGACCAACCGACCGGGAGCGAGACGACCGGCATGCCGGTCATGTCCCACAGCGCCGTGAAGGCGATCAAAGGGTCGCCGGGACCGGCCGGGTGCCCGCGCTCATATCCCGGCCCGCGCTCGAGCGGGAGGACGGGCAGCGTCGGCTCGAGGACGGCGTCGATCCGGTGCTCGGCGAACCAGTCCTCCCAGATCGCGGTGCCTTCGGCCCGGCGCGCCTGAGCAGCCACGTAGGCCTGAGCATCGGTGAAGCCGGCGGCGGCCTCGACGAACTCGGCGACCTGGGGGCGGTAGCGGTCGTGGCGCTCAGCGTGGCCGGAGTGGTAGGCCCAGACCTCAGTCATCAGCACGAGGCTCAGGTCGTACCAGTCGAATGTCCATGGCGCGGGCAGCTCGATCAGGCGGGCCCCGAGGCGTTCGCAGGCCCGGCCCGCCTGCTCATACCCAGCCGCGACCGCGACGTCGAGCGGGCTGGTCGTGGGCCGGTCGGTCAGCGCGATCGTGACCCCGCTGAGGGGCGATGGGTCCGGGCGGGCGGCCAACGGCATCGCACCGATCGGCGCGGCGGGCGGCTGCAAGGGCGTGACCGCGGCCGTGCCGGCGGCCATGGCGCCGAGCAGGGCGGCGCAGTCGGCCACCGTGCGAGCCATCGGGCCAGGATGGTCGAGTGAGGGAGCCAGCGGAACGATCCCCTGAAGCGAGATCCGGCCGTGGGTGGGCTTGATCGCGCACGTGCCGCAGCAGGCCGACGGGATGCGCAGCGAGCCGCACGTGTCGCTGCCCAGCGAAGCCGGCGTCATCCGCGCCGCCAGCGCCGCGGCGCTCCCGCCGCTCGAGCCGCCGGCGATGCGATCGAGCGCGTGTGGGTTGCCGACCTGATCGGTCGTGCCGCCGGCGGCGAATTCGTGGGCGTGGGTGTGCCCTAGTAGAACCATGCCCTCGCCGCGCAACGCCGCCCAGGCTGGGCTGTCGGCGGCGGCCAGCCGCTCGGAGTCGAGGACCCGGCTCGAGGCGGTGAGCGGCAGCCCGGCAACGGCGTAGAGGTCCTTCAGGCCGATCGGCACACCGCACAGCAGTGGAGCCACGTCGCCTTCGCGCGCGCGGCGCTCGTCGGCCGCGGCGGCCTGCTCGCGCGCGGTGTCCGGATACAGCCGGACCCAGGCGTTGATGGCATAGGGCGCACCGTCGAGCGTCGGCGCGCCCCCGTTTCGCTCCTCGATCCGGCGCAGGCAGGAATCGGTCAACTCGCTCGCCGACAGGCGTCCCGAGCGCAGCAGCGAGACGGCCTCGAGCACGCCGAGGTCGGCGGCATCGGCCGGGGACGCGGGATCGCTCCGGGGCGTGGTCACGTCGGCCATGCGCGAAACCTATCGCGCGCCGGGAGCGGCCAGCCGGTATCCGTGGGCGGAAGCGGAAAGGAGGTCCGCTAGGGTCCTCCCGACAGAATGACTAGCGGGGCGAAGCTGCTCATCGGCGGGCTTTTCGGGGCGGTGTGCCTCGCGTGCTTCGTGTGTCCTGGCCTGGCCGGTGCGGCGACGCTGA
>JAFAYP010000161.1 GCA_019240305.1 Solirubrobacterales bacterium | reverse complement strand
ACCCCGTCCGCAAGGTCTCGATCATCCCTCGCGGACAGGCGCTCGGCGTCACGCTCTCGACGCCCGACGCCGATCGCGTGTCGTACTCACGCGAGGAGCTCGAGGCCAAGATCAAGGTGTCCCTGGGCGGCCGTGCCGCCGAGGAGGTCATCTACGACAAGATCACGACCGGCGCGGAATCCGACATCCAGCAGCTGACCCAGATCGCGCGGCAGATGGTGGGACGGTGGGGCATGAGCGAGAAGCTCGGGCCGCTGACGCTGCTGCCGTCCGCCGGCGAGGGGCCGCTGCTGCCCGGGGCAAGCGAGACCTCGCCGCAGACCCAGTGGCTGATCGACCAGGAGGTCCAGCAACTGGTCGAGGATCTGCACACCGAGGTGATCGGGTTACTCACCGCGCATCATGCCCAGCTCGAGAGCCTGACCCAGGCGCTGCTGGTGGCCGAGACGCTCGATGCGCCGGCCGCGTATGCCGCCGCGGGGGTGCCGATGCGCTCCGAGCCCGAGCCCGTGCCGGAGCCCGCCGCGCGCGCCTAATCCCCCGGGGGTCAGGCGGGCTGGGTAGCGATCACCGCGTCGGTCAAGGCGTCGGGACCGGCGAGCGGCCCGGCCAGCTCGGCGGGAACCTCATAGCGCGCGGCCAGTGCCGCCGGCGCGGTGTAGGTCAGCTTGGTCTGGCCACCGTCGTCCCACACGAGCACCTTGAGGGGCAGGTCGAGCGCGGCCTGTGGCGCGGCCTGCATCACCGGCGTGCCCGCCCGGGGATTGCCGAAGATCAGGACCTTGGTGTCGCGCAGCTCGAGCCCGACGGCGTGGGCCTCGCCGCTGTGGTCGATCACGCCGAACAGCTTGAGGCCCCGGTCGGTAACCAGCTTCGACAGGCGCGCCACCGTCTCGGCCACGGACACGGGGCTCACCTTGGTCGTCAACTGGTCCATGGCTTGCTCCTGTTCACGTTGAGGGGGTTTCGTTCGCCCGGGTCGCTGCGCAGACCCGCGTGAGATACGGCATCGAGAATGCGCCGCTGGCCTGGTCGATCACCTGCGCGATGCCGTCCAGCAGCGCCGAGCGACCCGGGTCGGCCAGCAGGATGTGATGGGTGGCGAGGAGCTCGCGATACGCCGGCGTCGTGTATTCCTGCGACCACGCGAACTCCCGCACGACCGGCTCGGTGAACCGCCTAGTGGCGCCGATCGTCGCGGGCCAGTCGATGGCCACGCTGGATCGGTCGCTGTCCGGGTGCAGCGGGAAGTCGGGCGCCATGTCCGGCACAGTGGCGCGGTACACGCCGGCAAACTCGCCGCGCAGCGCGCATCGCTCCCACTCGGGAACCGTCCACAGCGTGATCAGCCGGCCTCCGTCGGTCAGCGCCTCGTGTGCTCTGCAATAACCGATCTCGGGCGAGATCCAGTGCCAGGCCTGTGCGCTGACCACGGCCGGGCGACGCTCGGGCGCCCGCCAGCGCTCGAAGTCCGACTCGATGATCTCGACCTCGGAACCGAACCGCGCGCAGTTGGCGCGCGCCAGCTCGGCCATCGCGGAGTCGGGCTCGATGGCCAGGATGCGCAGACCACGCTCGGCCAGCAGCACGGTGGCCTTGCCGGTGCCCGCACCGACCTCGAGGATCGCGCTGCCGCTCGTCAGCCCACCGAGCTCGAGCACCGCACCGATCGCCGCGGGCGGATAGGCGGGCCGGGCGCGGTCGTAGAGCTCGGCCACCCGGCCGAAGGCGAGGCGCTGACGGTCGAGCACCGGGCCGCTGTCGCCGCCGTCGGTCACACCAGGGCTCAAACCAGCGCGCCAAGACGCTGGTGAACGAGCCGGACGGCCATCGACCCCTCGCCCACGGCCGAGGCCACCCGCTTGATCGAGCCCGCTCGGACGTCGCCCACCGCGAAGATGCCCGGGCGGCTCGTCTCGAGGAAGAACGGCTCGGCGCTATATGCGGCCAGGGCCTCGCCCTGGACGTCGCGACCCGTGAGCAGGAAGCAGTTCTCGTCCATCGCCACGTGACTGCGCAGCCAGTCGGTGTGCGGTTCGGCGCCGATGAACACGAACAGCGCGCGCGCCTCGATCTCGCGCCGGACGCCCGTGCGGTTATCGAGCACCACCACCGCCTCGAGGGCGTCGGCGCCCCTGAGCTCCACCACCTCGGTGTAGGTCTCCAGTTCGACCTGGGGACGGCGCTCGAGCTCGTCGATCAGGTAGCGCGACATCGACCTCCTCAGATCGCCGCCGCGGATCAGCAGGCGGCAGGCGGAGGCGTGCCCAGACAGGAACATCGCCGCCTGTCCGGCCGAGTTCCCGCCGCCGACGATCAGCACAGGATCGTCCGCACACAGCTGCGCCTCGGCCTGGGTGGCGGCGTAGTAGACACCCACGCCCTCGTAGCGCTCGAGGTCGGGCAGGTCGAGCCTGCGGTACTGCGCGCCGGTGGCCACGATCACCGTGCGCCCGTTGACCTCCGAGCCGTCGGACAGATCGATCGTGTAGTGGGCGTTATCGGCGCGCAGACCGTTCGCCTTGGCCGGGACCACCATGCGCGCGCCGAAGCGCCTGGCCTGGAGGATCGCCCGCTCGGCCAGCTCGCTGCCCGAGATGCCGGTGGGAAACCCGAGGTAGTTCTCGATCCGCGCCGAGGTCGAAGCCTGGCCGCCGAAGGCCACCTTGTCGATGACCTGCGTGTCGAGGCCCTCGGAGGCACCGTAGACGGCCGCGGCCAGGCCCGCCGGTCCGGCGCCGACGATCACGAGGTCGCACATCGGCGGCGGAGCGCCGCGCGAGCCGACGCCGAGCATCCCCGCGATCTCCGCGTTGCTCGGGTTGCGCAGCACGTCCTCGCCACCGATCACCACCGGGGTCTCGCACGCCCCGATCCCCAGCGCGACCAGGAGCCGATCGGCCTCCTCGTCCTCCTCCAGGTCCATCCAGTGGTAAGGCATCCGGTTGCGAGCCAGGAACGTGCGCACCCGCCGGGTGTCCTGGGAGTAGCGAGAGCCGATCACCTTCACCCCGGCGCCGATGTCGATCAGGATCGAGCGGCGGGACATGAACGCACGAAAGATCAGGTTGCTGAGCTCCTCGTCCTCGGCCAGCAGGCGGCGCAGCTGGGAGGCAGGCACCTGGATCAGCTCGCCGGCGTCCCGTATCACCGCGGTCAAATACGCCGGCGAGCCGGTCAGGAGGTTGATCTCGCCCAGGAAGCGGTGACGGCCGTGCACCGCGATCACTCGGTTCTCGCGCCCATAGCCCTCGACGACGGCGATCGCGCCGGACTCGACCACGAAGAAGTCGTAGCCGACGTCGCCTTCGCGGAAGAGGATCTCGCCGGGTTCGACGCTCCGCATCCCGCCGACTGCGCGTAGGCGGTCTCGCTGGTCCGCCGTCAGGCGCGGGAAGGCGCCGTTGCGGTCGACCGGCTCGGCCATGCCCGCGCCGAGCGGCTCCGCGGTGATGAGCGGCGGCTCGCCGGTCACTCGCTCACCAGGACGAACATCGCGTCATCCACGTAGCAGTAGGACCAGTTCTCACCCGGCTCCACCGAGGTGACGATCGGGTGCTCGGTCTCGTGGGCGTGTCGCGTGGCGTGACGGTTCGGCGAGGAGTCGCAGCAGCCGACATGCCCGCACGTGCGGCATACCCGCAGGTGCACCCAGCGGCCGCCGATGGCCAGGCAGTCCTCGCAGCCGGCAACGTGGTCGGGCCGCTCGACCGCGACCTGATCCAAATGTGTGCAGGTGACCTCACTCATGTGCGCTGCACTCCACGATGACAAAGCCGTCAAGGGCGGGTTGTAGGCGTCCGCGCGGCTGGTCGCGGACCCGTATCGTCAGGTGGTCGAACATGTCAGGCGAAATCTACGTCCCAGAGGCTGTGTTCTTCGACCAGGACGGCGTGCTGATCGATTCCGAGGGCGCGTGGGACGAGGCTCGGCGCGCGGTGGTGGCCGAGAACGGCGGGCGGTGGAAGGACGATGCGACGAGCGCGATGATGGGCATGAGCTCGCCCGAATGGTCGCGCTACCTGCGTGATGAGCTCGGGGTGGGGTTGGACCCCCAGGAGATCAGCGATGCGGTGGTCGCGCGGCTGCTGGCCGGATACGAGCAGGAGCTGCCGCTGCTGCCGGGCGCGGTCGAGGCGGTCAGGCGGATCGCCGCGCGCTGGCCGGTCGGCCTGGCTTCCTCGGCCAACCGTGAGGTGATCGACGCGGTGATGGCCGCCAGCGGCCTGGCGGACACGTTCGGCGTGACCGTCTCGGCCGAGGAGGTCGCCCACGGCAAGCCCGCCCCCGACATCTACCTCGAGGCGGCCCGCCGGCTGGGCGCCGAGCCTGCGCGCTCGGCCGCCGTGGAGGACTCGAGCAACGGGCTGCGCTCGGCCGCGGCCGCGGGGATGCTCGTGGTGGCGCTGCCCAACCGGGAGTTCCCGCCCGAGCCAGACGCGCTCGCGCTGGCCGCGGTGGTGCTGGGTTCGCTGAAGGAGCTTTCCCCGGAGCTGTTCGCGGGCGGTTAGCGTTCGGGAGCGGTGTCCGATCGCGCCAAGCGCCTGGCTCTCGTCGCGGCGATCATGGGGTCGTTCGTGGCCGGGCTGGACGCGACCGCGGTCAACGTGGCGCTGCCCGCGATCCGCAGCGACCTGGGCGGCGGTCTGGCCGGCCAGCAGTGGGTCTCGAATGCCTATCTGCTCGCGCTCGGCTCGCTGATCCTGATCGGCGGCTCGCTGGGCGACCTGTTCGGCGAGCGCCGGGTGTTCTCAATCGGCGTGGGCGGCTTTGGCGTGCTGTCGTTGCTGTGCGCGATCGCCCCCAGCATCGGCTTCCTGATCGGCTGCCGCGCGCTCCAGGGTGCCTTCGGCGCGCTGCTCATGCCGAGCGCGCTGGCGGTGATCGTGGCCGCCTTCCCGCGCTCGGAGCGGGGCGGCGCGATCGGGTCCTGGACGGCGTGGTCGGGGATCGCCACCGTGGTCGGCCCCCTGGCGGGCGGCTACCTGGTCGATGCCGTCTCCTGGCGGCTGATCTTCGCGGTCAACGTCCCGTTCGTGGTGGCGACACTCGTCCTGGTCTCGATCGCGGTGCCGGCGCGCGCGCCGGGCAAGCCACACGCCCGGATCGATTGGCTCGGCGCGGTCCTCACGTTCTTTGGTCTGGCCGGCCCGGTGCTGGCCCTGATCCGCCAGCCCGCGGTCGGCTGGGGAAGTCCTCAGGTGGCGCTCCCCGGACTCGGCGGGGTGCTCCTGCTTGGCGCCTTCGTCGCCTGGGAGCGCCGCGCGCCCGCTCCGATGCTGGCACTCGGGCTGTTCCGGCGGCGCAACTTCGCGGTCGGGAACGTCCAGACGTTCACGATGTACGGCGGGCTCAGCATCACGTTCTTCCTGCTCGTGCTGTTCCTCCAGGAGGTCGCCGGCTACCGCGCGCTGACGGCCGGGCTTGCACTGATGCCTTCGACGATCGTGATGTTCCTGCTCTCAAAGCGGATGGGCGGGCTGGCCGACCGGTTCGGGCCCCGCCTGTTCATGGGCCTCGGCCCGCTGCTGGCCGCGGCCGGGCTGGCGCTCATGCTGCGGCTGGGCGCGCGCGTCGATTACCTGACCGATCTCCTTCCGGCGCTGATCGTGTTCTCGCTCGGCCTGGCCACCACGGTGGCGCCGCTGACCGCGGCCGTCCTGTCGGACGCCGAGGAGGCGAATGCCGGCATCGCCTCGGGAATCAACAACGCGATCGCCCGGGTCGCCGGCCTGGTGGCGATCGCCGCGGTCGGCGCGATCATCTCGGCCCAGTTCAACTCGACGCTCGAGG
>JAFAYP010000113.1 GCA_019240305.1 Solirubrobacterales bacterium | reverse complement strand
AAGCCCCGGATAGCCGTCGAGGGTCATGCCGACGACGACCACCCACCA
The DNA here is from genome assembly GCA_019240305.1 of Solirubrobacterales bacterium. Taxonomy (GTDB): domain Bacteria; phylum Actinomycetota; class Thermoleophilia; order Solirubrobacterales; family Solirubrobacteraceae; genus Palsa-465. The sequence goes on along the minus strand of JAFAYP010000113.1, from coordinate 10,209 downwards.
CACGAGCGCTCCGGCGCCCAGCGCGAGCGTCAGCGACTCGCGGGGCCGACGGAGCCAGGCGAGCGCCACCGCCACCACGCCGAGCACCAGCACCGGGATCGTCTGCACGTCGAGGCCGCGACCCAGAACGGTGAAGAACGGATTGGAGCCGAGCTGTCCGTTGTACTCCGCCGCGTGAGACGCGGCCAGGAACGGCTGGCCCGACCCGATCCAGGGCGGAACGAACCAGAAGAACGGCTGCGCGATCAGGCCGAGCACGACCAACACCCGCAACCGCGGGTGGCGGAGCCAGAGCCAGACGCCGTAGACGAACAGCAGCGGCCACGCCTCGGGGCGCATGAGCCCGAGGCACGCGCCGAACACGAATGCCCATCCGTAGCGGCGGTCCAGGTGCTTGTCGACCGCCCACAGCGCGCACGCGATCAGCATCGGCTCCGAGGTCCCGCGGAACATCTCGTAGAACCACTCCTGGGTGACCACGATGCCGGCGGCCGCCAGAACGCCGGCGGTGATCGCCGCCCACCGCGGCGCGCCGATCAACCGGGCGGCGAGGCGGTAGGCCGCGACCAGCCCGAGCAGCCCGCCGGCGCGCGCGGTGATCACCCACAGCGTCGGCGCCGCCGCGGTCCCGAACAGCGCGTAGACGATCGTGAAGAACCACGGCAGCGGCTTCCACGAGGGACCGCCGCTGATGGCAAAGCTCAGATGCGGATCGACGACCTCCCGCCCCCAGTTGATCCAGGCCCACGGGTCGTAGCTCGGCACGGTCGGGAGCAGCGCGGCAGACAGCGCGGCCAGCAGCGCGCACACGACGGTGGCCGTCGTGAACGGATAGCGGGCTCCCCAGGTGCGCCAGTCGGCCGACCCCGACCCCGACGGTGCCCGCGCCGGCGCCGCAGAGGGAGCGGGTGTCTGGGTGGCGCTCAACTCACCGCCGAGACGGATCCGAGAAGCGGCAGCGCAGGAGCGTGCCCACCACCCGGAAGCCATCGACCGCGGTCAGCTTCTTGCCCTCGTCGGTCGCGCGCGCCCGGTAGTGCACGGGCACCTCGAAGATCCGCTCGCCGCGTTGCACGAGCCGCGCAGTGATCTCGGGCTCGATCGCGAACCCGGGTGAGCGCAGCGGGAGGCTGCGGAACACGTCGGTCCGGATCATCTTGTGGCAGGTCATGATGTCGTGCAGGTACACGTTGAACAGGACATTGCAGGCGAACGTCACGCCCTTGTTGCCGAGCACGAACAGGAACGAGTGGCTCGTGTACCCGTCGAATGCTCGCACGCCAAAGCAGGCATTGGTGCGGCCGTCCAGCAGCGGCGGCATGAGCAGCCCGAGGTCGGTCGGGTCGTACTCGAGGTCGGCGTCGAAGATCGCCGCGAACTCGCCCCGGGCCTCCGCCAGCGCGGTCTGGATCGCCGCGCCCTTGCCGCGGTTCTCGGGGTGCTCGAACAACTGAACCCGACCGGAGGCGTGTCCGTCCGAAACCAGACCGCGCAGGATCTCGCGCGTCCCGTCGGTGGAGCCGTCATCGACCACGATCAGCTCGAACTCGGTGGGCAGCTGGGTGTCCAGCACCTCGGCGATCGCCCGCTCGACGCGCTCACGCTCGTTGAAGACGGGCATCAGGATCGAAAGCATGTGGAGGGGTGGGGTCGAACAGGTCAGTAAGCGGGCCACCAGCGGCACCGACCGGCGCGCCGGGCGAGATGACACCCGCGAGGACGCTCGATGCTAGCCGATCGACCGGGCGTACCCGCTTTGCGCAACCATCCAGCGGTGGATTTCGAGGCGGCCGGCTTGCTCGACGGGCTTAAGGGCGACGATCGCGCTGCCCGCGAGCGTCTCCTGACGCGGCTCGTCGAGGAGGACTACACGCTGAAGGCGCTGCAGGAGGCCGTGCGCGAGGACCGGCTCCCCCTCCTACTGGTTGACCGGGTGCTGGGCGGCCGCTACTCGGCCACCGAGCTCGACCAGCGGACCGGTCTGAGCGCCGACCAGCTGCTGCGGATCCGGCGGCTGCTCGGGCTGCCCGAGGCCGACCCGGGGGACCCGGTGTTCGGCGAGGAGGAGATCAAGGCGGCGCAGTCGACCCGGATGTTCCTCGACGTCGGGCTGGGCGAAGCCGAGATCGCCGAGATCACCCGCGTGCTCGGCGAGGGAATGGCGCGACTGGCCGCCACCACCGCCGGGGCGTTCGTGGATGCGTTCCTTAAGCCCGGCGACAGCGAGGACGAGGTCGCCCAGCGCTTCGCCACAGTGGCCGAGCAGCTGATCCCGGCGATCGATCCGGTGCTCGTCGCGGCCTACAAGCAGCACCTGGCCGACGCGGTCCGCCGCGGGGTGCTGAGCCGCGCCGAGCGCGAGGCCGGTGAGGCGGGGCGGGCCCAGCACGTGACGGTGTGCTTCGTGGACATGGTGGGCTTCACTCGCCTGGGGGCGCAGATCGACCCGCGGGAGCTCGGCAGCCTGGCCAGCCGGCTGGCCGAGCTGGCCAACGACGTGACCGAGCCGCCGGTCCGCCTGGTCAAGACGATCGGCGACGCGGCGATGTTCGTCAGCTCGGAGTCGGGCCCGCTGGTCTCGGTGGCGCTGTCGCTGCTGGAAGCGGTCGAGGCGGCCGAGCTGCCGAGCCTGCGCGCCGGGGTGGCGTGCGGCACCGCGCTCCAGCGCACCGGCGACTACTACGGCCACACGGTCAACCTGGCCAGCCGGGTCACCGGCGTGGCCCGCCCGGGCGCGGTGCTCTGCACCGAGGAGGTCCGCGACGCGGCCCCGGACGAGTTCGACTGGTCCTTCGCCCGCAAGCACAAGCTCAAGGGCATGTCCGACGCGGTGCCCCTGTACCGCGCGCGCCGGCACGAGCCGTCGTCGGGCAAGGACGCCCCGAAGCGCACGAAGAAGGCCGAGAAGCCTAAGACGAAATCGAAAGCAGATCGACGACGAACACGAGCGGCGAGTTAGGCGGAATCGTCGTTCCGCTGCCGCTCTTGCCGTAGGCCAGGCTGGAGGGGATGATCAGCTCGCGCCGCCCGCCGACCTTCATGCCGGGGATCCCCTGCACCCAGCCGGGGATCACCTGGCCGGCCGAGAGCGGGGTGGTGAACGGTGTGTTGCGGCTCCACGAGGAGTCGAACTCCTTGCCGGTCTTGTACAGCACACCGACGTAGTTGACCACGATGGTGTCCCCCGCCTTGGCGGTCTGCCCGGTCCCCACCACGAGGTCCTTGGTCACGAGCTTGGCCGGCGCCGGGCCCTTGGGCACCGTGACCACCGGCTCCTTGGCCAGGGCCGGCGGCGGCTTGGGGGGGGTGGCGACCTGGGCCTGGGTGGCCCCGCCCGAGGGCGCCGTCTCGATGCCCCCCGCCGAGGAGGAGCCTCCGCACCCGGCCAGGACGGCGGCGGCCAGCGCGAGCAGCGATATGAGAACGGTGCGCATCCGCATCGAGGGTCCGAGGCTAGCGAGCCGCCGTCAGAACCGTGTTACTGGGCAACACGCTCGAGCACGGCGCTGTCGACATCGAAGTTGGCGTGCACCGCGCCCACATCGTCGTTCTCCTCCAGCGCATCGATCAGCTTGAGCAGCTTGCCGGCGTCGGACTCGTCGACCGGCACGCGCGCCCGCGGGCGCTGGGTGAGGTCGGCGCTCTCGATCTCGACGCCGGCCTGGGCGAGCGCCTCGCGGGCCGCCGCCAGATCGGACGGCTCGGTGATCACCTCGTAGACGTCCTCGTCGAGTGCGATGTCCTCGGCGCCCGCGTCGATCGCCGGCATCAGGTCGTCCTCGCTGTAGCGGTTGGCGTCGACCACGATCACGCCGCGCTTGTCGAACAGGTAGGAGACCGAGCCGGGCTCGCCCAGGTTGCCACCGTGCTTGCCGAGCAGGTGGCGCATCTCGGCGCCGGTGCGGTTGCGGTTGTCGGTGAGTGCCTCGATCAGCAGTGCCACGCCGCCGGGACCGTAGCCCTCATAGAGCACGGTCTCGATCTGGTCGGCGTCGGCGCCCTCGCCGGTGCCCTTGGCGATCGCGCGCTCGATGTTGTCCTTGGGCATCGAGGCGTCGCGCGCCTTCTGGATGGCCAGGGCGAGCCCGGAGTTTCCGGTCGGATCACCGCCGCCCTCGCGTGCGGCGACCGTGATCGCGCGCGCCAGCTTGGTGAAGTGCTGGCCGCGCCGCGCGTCGACGACGGCCTTCTTGTGCTTGATCGAAGCCCATTTGGAGTGACCGGACATGGGTTTTCAGTTTAGTTCGGATACCCATGGGGCCCGGCCGCCATCCCACAGCTCGTTCAAGGTGATCCAGTCCTTGTAGGTGTCCATGCACTCCCAGAATCCCTCGTGGCGGTAGGCGCGCAGCTCGCCGCCGGCCGCCAGGCGCTCGAGCGGCTCGCGTTCGAGCACGCTGCCGGGTTCGAGTGCCGCGAGGGCGGAGCGCTCGAAGCAGAAGAACCCGGCGTTCACCCACAGCGCGCTGCGCGGCTTCTCGCTGAAGGCAAGCACCGCGCCGCTGCCGCCCAGGCGCGCCACGCCGAACGGCAGTCGCGGCCTGACCACGGCCATCGTGGCCGCCGCGCCGTGGCAGCGATGGTGGGCGAGCAGCGCGGCCAGGTCGATATCGGCCACCCCATCGGCATACGCCAGGCAGAAGCGCTCCTCGCGCGCGAGCGCCGGAGCGGCCCGGAGCAGTCGCTCGCCAGTTGCGGTGTCGGTGCCGGTGTCCAGGCAGTCGATGACCACACCGCTCGGCCAGGACTCGCCCGCGACGAACGCGCGAACCTGCTCGCCCCGATACCCGATCAGCAGGAGAAAGCGCTGGAAACCATGGGCCCGGTACATGCCGATCACGTGCCACACGATCGCCCGGCCACCGATCTCGATCAGCGGCTTGGGCGTCTCGGCGGAGTGTTCCTGGATCCGTGTGCCGCGCCCGCCGCACAGGATCACGACGGTGGGTTTGGGTTCCGGCACGGGGGCGGATTATTCACCGCGCCCGACGCGGGTAGCATCCGCTCGCGATGAGCGTGGCCAATCCCGAGATCTTCAAGGCCTACGACATCCGCGGCCTGTATGGCTCGGACATCGACGCCGAGCTGGCCGAGCAGATCGGTCGGGCGTTCGCCCGGGTGATCGCCGACCTCGAGGACAAGCCGACGGCCGAGCTGCGCCTCGGCCTCGGACGCGACATGCGCCTGACCGCGCCCGAGCTCGCCGAGGCCTACCGCAAGGGGATGTGCGCCGAGGGCGCGACCGTGCTGGATGCCGGCGAGGTCGGCACCGAGATGCTCTATTTCCTGGTCGGCTCACGCGAGCTGGACGGCGGACTGATGTGCACCGCCTCGCACAACCCCCAGCGCTACACCGGTGCCAAGCTGGTCAAGCGCGGGGCGATCGCGCTGTCGGGCGACGCCGGGATCGGCGAGGTGCGGGCCAAGATCGACGACGGACTGGGGAGCGCGCCCGGCGGCGGCTCGTCCGAGCGCGTCGAGCTCTACGAGGAGTTCCAGAAGGCCGCCCTGAAGTTCATCGATACCTCCGCCGTGAAGCCCATGCGGGTGGTGGTCGACGGCGGCAACGGCATGGCTGGACCGATGGTCGGACCGATCCTGCGCCGGCTCGGCCTCGACCTGGTCGAGACGTACTTCGAGCCGAACGGCCACTTTCCCGACCACGAGCCCAATCCGCTGCTCGAGGAGAACCGCGAGTTCATCATGCGCGAGGTGGTCCGCCAGAAGGCCGATCTGGGCATCGCCTGGGACGGCGACGCCGACCGCTGCTTCTTCATCGACGACCAGGGCGCGTTCGTCGACGGGGACTTCCTGACCGCGCTGCTCGCCGAGTCGATGTTCGAGAAGAATTTGGGCCCACCCACCCCCACGACGATCCTCTACGACGTCCGGGCCAGCTGGGCGGTCAAGGACGTCGCCGAGCAGGCCGGCGGGCGCGCGCTGATGAACCGCGTCGGCCATGCCTTCTTCAAGACCCGCATGCGCGAGGAGCACGCCGTGTTCGGCGGTGAGGTCTCCGGCCACTACTACTTCCACGACTTCTACTGCGCCGACTCGGGCACGATTCCGGCCCTGCTCATCCTCGAGCTGCTCTCCAAGCGCGGCAGGCGGATGTCCGAGCTGCTCGAGCCATACCGATCGAAGTACTTCATCTCCGGAGAGATCAACTCGGAGGTGTCCGACGGGGAGGCCAAGATCGAGGAGCTGGCCTCCAAGTACGAGGATGGCCATCAGTACCGCCTGGACGGGCTCTCGGTCGAGTACGAGGACTGGCACTTCAACGTCCGTCCTTCCAACACCGAGCCGCTGCTGCGCCTATGCCTCGAGTCGCGCCGTTCGCGCGAGGACATGGAGCGCCGGCGCGACGAGGTGCTGGCCGTGATCCGTTCGTGACCTCACCGGACCGTCCCGCGACCAGCGCCGAGGATGCCCTGGCGCTGGCGCAGCGGGCCGGCATCCACCGCATCGCGCTGCCCACGCCGTTCCTGGTCGGCCGCGTCAATTGCTACCTGATCGAGGACGAGCCGCTCACCCTGATCGACACCGGGCCCAACTCGGGCAAATCGCTCGACGACCTCGAGCGCTCGCTGGCCGCCCTCGGGCACCGCGTGGAGGACCTCGAGTTGATAGTCGTCACCCACCAGCACATCGATCACGTCGGGCTGCTCGAGATCCTGGCCCGCCGGTCGGGCGCCGAGGTGGCCGCGCTCGAGGCACTCGGTCCGTACCTGTCGGAGTTCTCGCGCAACGCGGCGGCCGACGACGAATTCGCGCAGGTGGTGATGCGCCGGCACGGAGTGCCCGGCGACCTGGCCACCGTGCTCGGATCGCTGGCGGCGGCGTTCCGGGCCTTCGGCTCCAGCGGCCATGTGACGCACGCGTTGCGCGACGGCGAGGACCTGAAGCTCCGCGACCGGACGCTTCAGATCTTCCATCGCCCCGGGCACAGCCCGTCGGACACCATCCTGTGGGACGCCGAGCGCGAGATCCTCATCGCCGGCGATCATCTGCTCGCGCGCATCTCCTCCAATCCGCTCGTGTCCCGCCCGCTGAGCGGCCCCTCGGAGCCCCGGCCGCGGGCGCTTCTGCAGTACATGGAGTCGCTGCAGGCCACGCGCGAGCTGCCCGCCCGGCTGGTCCTGCCCGGCCACGGCGACCCGGTGCTCGAGCACGCCGAGCTGATCGACGAGCGGCTGCGCATGCACCGCCGGCGCGCGGCCCGAGTGCACCAGATCCTCGATGGCGCGGCGCTTAGCGCCTACGAGATCGCCGTGCGGATGTGGGGAAACGTCGCGGTGACCCAGGCTTACCTGACGCTGTCGGAGGTGCTCGGCCACCTCGACCTGCTGGTCGCCTCCGAGCAGGCGGTCGAGCGCGAGGCCGACGGGACCTCGCGCTTCCAGGCCCTCTAGAGGCACTCGGTGTAATCAGACAGACACCCCCCGGGCGTGTCGGTTATCGGTTTGCGCCGGACTTGCCGATTAGCAGGGGACATGGTCGAGGACTACGACAGCGTCGGCATGCCGGACGCCGCCGGTGCGGTCGACTCCGGCTATTCCGAGCTGCTCGCGCGGGTGCCGGCCATCGTGTACGTGTGCGACACCGGCGAGATCGCGCAGTGGCACTATGTGAGCCCTCAGATCGAGCAGATCCTTGGCTACACCCCGGAGGAATGGTGCGCCGATCCCGCCCTGTGGCTGGCCCGCCTGCACGCTGAGGATCGCGACTGGGTGCTCGCCCGCGAGGAGGGCTTGATCGGCGCCGAGACCGGCGGTCCGGCAATCGAGTACCGCCTGCTCCACCGCGACGGGCGCGTGGTCTGGATCCGCGACGACGCGGTGCTGGCCACCGGCGCGAACGGCGAGCTGTGCTGGAACGGCGTCCTGTCCGATGTCACCGAGCGAAAGCACGTGGAGGCCGAGCTCGAGCGGCGGGCCGCCCAGCAGGCCGCAGTGGCGCTGCTCGGCGAGCACGCGCTGGAGGGCGCGAGCACGCTCGATCTCATGCACGAGGCGGTCGAGAGCGCCGGCAAGCTGCTGGGAGTGGAGATCTCCGCCGTGTGGGAGATCCTGCCGACCGAGGGCGCGCTGGAGCTCAGAGCCGGCATTGGCTGGCCGGACTCGGCCCTCGGAAGCCTCCGCTATCCGGCCGGCGAAGGCTCTCAGGCCGGGTACACGCTGCTCAGGGGCGCTCCGGTGGTGGTCGAGGACTGGAACGCGGAGACGCGCTTCAGCCAGCCGGACTTCCGAGGCAGGCGGACCGGCGCCGGTCTGTCGGTCAAGATCGAGGGCCGCTCGCGCGATCCGTTCGGGGTGCTGATCGTCCAGTCGATGTCGCCCCGCGCCTTCGCCGGGGGTGACATCGACTTCCTCCAGGCCCTGGCCAACGTCCTGGCCGACGCCCTGGAGCGGCAGGCCATCGAGGACGCCATCCGTGACCGGGCGCTGCACGACCCCCTCACCGGCCTGCCCAACCGCGTCCTGTTCGTCGACCGGCTCGAGCACGCTCTGTCTCGCCTGGGTCGCCGGGAGTCGATGGCCGCGATCCTGTTCCTCGACCTCGACCACTTCAAGCTGGTCAACGACAGCCTGGGTCATCACATCGGGGACGAGCTGCTGGGCGCCGCCGCGCCGCGGCTGAAGCAGGCGCTCCGCTCGAGCGACACCGTCGCCCGTTTCGGTGGGGACGAGTTCGGGATCCTGCTCGAGGACATCGCCTCCGAGCGCGATGCGATCGAGACCGCCGAGCGGATCGCGGCGATCTTCGCCAAGCCGTTCGTGCTGTCGGGTTCCGAGCACTTCGTGACCACCAGCATCGGTATCGCGATGGTTCGCGGCGGCGAGCAGGCCGACGAGCTCATCCGCGACGCGGACGCCGCCATGTACCGGGCCAAGGACCACGGGCGGGCCCGCTACGAGGTATTCGACGAGGGCATGCGCGGCCGGGCGATCGAACGGCTGCGGGTGGAGAACGACCTGCGCCGGGCGCTCGAGCGCGGCGAGTTGCGCCTCGAGTATCAGCCAGTGGTCTCCCTGCGCAACTTCGCGATCGTGGGCGTCGAAGCGCTGCTTCGCTGGCGTCACCCCCAGCGGGGTGAGATCCCCCCCTCCGAGTTCATCCCGATCGCCGAGGAGAACGGCCTGATCGAGCCGATCGGCCGGTGGGTGCTCGAGCAGGCCTGCCGCCAGGCCGCCCAGTGGTATCAGGCGCGTCCCGACGCCGCCCCGCTGACCATGTCGGTGAATCTGTCGGCGGTGCAGGTGACACGCCGCTCCCTGCCCGACACGGTGGCCGGGATTCTGCGCGCCACCGGCCTGGATCCCGCTTGTTTGTGCCTGGAGATCACGGAGACCGTGATGGTGCGCGACGCCGAGGGCCTCGGGGAGGCGCTCGAGGCGCTCAAAGCGCTGGGCGTGCGCCTCGTGCTCGACGACTTCGGGACCGGCTACTCGTCGCTCAGCTACCTGACCCGCCTGCCGCTGGACGTGCTCAAGGTCGATCGCTCGTTCGTGGACGGCCTGGGCTCCGAGCCGCGCGACACGGCGATCACCGAGACGATCATCGCGATGTCGCGGGCGCTGTCACTCGACGTGGTGGCCGAGGGAGTCGAGACGGCCGATCACGTCCGCGAGCTCACACGCCTTGGCTGCAGCCTGGCCCAGGGTTTCCATTTCTCCCGGGCCGTCCCACCCGAGGAGATCGACCGCGCGCTTAAGCACGGTCCGCGCTGGCTGCCCGCGCTCGAAGCCTGACGCGGATTTCCTATCACGGGTACGCCGCGGTGCCGGCGCGCAGCGGCGACACGTTGGCGTCCCGGCACTCGTAGGCCCCCTGGGGGATCGTCGTCCGCAACGTGGCGGTGTCGTTGGGCGGGATCACCTGTAGCCCGTAGGCCGTCGCGCAGCCGCTCGAGCTCGCGACCCCGTGGCCGACGTCCAGCCGGAAGGAAGCGCTGTCCCCGGGCGCGATCACCAGCGCAATCTCGGGAGTCGGCCCGAAGAAGTCGTTGGTCGTGTGGTGCGGGATTGTCGGTAGCGCCCCGCCGTGCTGGTCGAGGAACAGGATCCCGGGGTAGCCGTAGGTGCGGCAGCTCGTGGAGCTCGTGTTGCGCAGCGCGAAGCCGATCTCGCCGTGGCCCATCCCGCCCTGCTGACCCAGGGTCGAGAGCGCAAGGCCGGCGGCCCGGCAGGGCGGCGGCCCGGATGTGGT
>JAFAYP010000107.1 GCA_019240305.1 Solirubrobacterales bacterium | reverse complement strand
GCGAGCCCGAGATTCGTACGTTGCAAGGTCTCAGGTATGAGAGAGACGGTAAACGATCGGTCGTCGAGCTCGGCCACGGTCAGCGACACGCCGTCGACGGCGATCGATCCCTTCTCGATCACATAATGCAGCACCCGTGGTGGAGCTTGGACCCGGATTCGTCGCGCGAACCCATCGGGAGCGACCTCGGCGACCGTGCCGACCCCGTCCACGTGGCCCTGGACCACGTGGCCGCCCAGGCGGTCGCCGGCGCGCAGCGCCAGCTCCAGGTTGACCGGGGAGCCCGGGGCCAGGACGGACAACGTGCTCCGCACCAGCGTCTCGTTCATGGCGTCGGCCGTGAAGTCCCCGTCGCCGAGCCCGGCCGCCGTGAGGCACACGCCGTTGACCGCCACGGAGTCACCGGCCTTCAGCTCACCGGCGAGTGGCGTCTCGATCCGCAGCCGCGCGCCGTCCGGCGTCGCGTTCAGCTCGGCGATCCGTCCCATCCCCTGCACGAGGCCCGTGAACAGGCCTACCACTCCCTCATCCGGGCCGAGACGAGCAGATCGTCCCCCACCCGCTGGCACTCGAGCGTCAGAGCGCGGGCCGCGTCGGCGATCGCCTCGACCCCCTCGCCCTCGAGTGGATCGCGAGCGGTCCGGCCGCCCAGCACCATCGGGGCCAGGAACAGCCGCATCTCGTCGACCTCGCCGGCATCCAGGAACGCGCCGGCCAGGTGCGGCCCGCCCTCGAGCAGGATCGAGCCGATGCTGTCGGCACCCAACTGGTCGAGCGCGGAGCGCACGCGGGCGGTCTCGTTCTCGCCGGTGGCGAGAACGATGTCTGCGCCATGGGTGGCCAGCGCGTCGGTGGCGGCGCGCGGCGCGGCGCGCGAGACGACGACCGTGAGCGGGATCGTGCGCGCGTCGCGCACGAGCTGCGAGCTCAGCGGCAGGCGGGCCAGCGAGTCGAACACCACCCGGCGGGGCTGGCGAATCACGCCCGGGATCCGGGCGGTCAGCTGGGGGTCGTCGGCCAGCGCGGTGCCGATCCCCACGGCCACCGCGTCGCACTGGGACCGCCAGCGATGAGCCAGCCGGCGGCTCGCCTCGCCACTGATCCACTTGGAATCTCCCCCGCGGGTGGCGACCTTGCCGTCGAGCGTCATCGCGGACTTGAACAGGACCCATGGCCGGCCGGTGCGGGCGTGCTTGCGAAATGGCTGGTTGAGCAGCCGGGCGCGGGTGGCCAGCTCGCCGTCGCACACCACCACCTCGACTCCCTCGTCGCGCAGGATGCCGAGCCCTCGGCCGGAGGCGTGCTCGCTTGGGTCATCGGAGGCCACCACCACCCGGCCGATCCCGGCGGCGCGGATCGCCTCGGTGCATGGCGGGGTGCGGCCGTGATGACAGCACGGCTCGAGCGACACGTACAGGGTGGCGCCGTCCAGGTCCTGACCGGCGGCCGCCTTGATCGCCTCGACCTCGGCGTGCGGTCCGCCCAGCGTCTGGTGGAACCCTTCGCCGAGGATTTCCTCGCGGCGACCGATGACCGCACCGACCATCGGATTCGGGTTGACCTGTCCCCGGCCGCGCTGCGCCAGCTCGATGGCCCGGGCGAGATGGCGTTGATCGATGTCGGTCGGCGCTGACATGACGTGTGGAGCGCAGGATAGGCCGCGTGGTTAAACGGATTCTTCGCGCGCCGCTCTCGGCCTCCCGTGTCGCTACCGTTGTGCCGATGCGGGCGCCTGGAGGCGCACCTCCCAGCCAGGTCCGCGCGTTTCCATCTACCGCCCGGCTCCCGACCATGAAGCTCATCATCCAGATCCCTTGCTTCAACGAGGAGGGCCAGCTTCCGGCGACCCTCGCGCAGCTGCCGCGCGCGGTCCCGGGCGTCGACGCCGTGGAGTGGCTGATCATCGATGACGGGTCGAGCGACCGGACGGTGGAGGTGGCCCGCGAGCACGGGGTCGATCACGTCGTGCGCCTGACCAACCACAAGGGCCTGGCGGCCGCCTTCCAGGCGGGCCTGGACGCCGGCCTGAAGCTCGGGGCCGACGTGATCGTCAACACCGACGCCGACAACCAGTACGAGGGCGCCGACATCCCGCGGCTGGTCGGACCGATCCTGCGCGGCGAGGCCGATATGGTCGTGGGCGACCGCCAGGTCCAGACGATCGAGGAGTTCTCGGCCGGCAAGAAGCTGCTCCAGCGCGTCGGCTCCTGGGTGGTCCGCCACGCCTCGGCCACCGGGATCCCGGACACGACCTCGGGCTTCAGGGCCTACAACCGCGAGGCGGCGCTGCAGATGCAGGTCGTCTCGAAGTTCACCTACACGCTCGAGACGATCATCCAAGCCGGCAAGCTGCTGGTGGCGATCGACCACGTGCCGGTGCGGACCAATCCGAAGACCCGGGAGTCGCGCCTGTTCCCGTCAATCGGCGCGTACGTGCGACGCAACGGGCTCACGATCTTCCGGGTCTGGGCCCAGTACGAGCCGCTGAAGCTCTTTTGGACGGGGGCACTGATCCTCGGGCTGCCCGCCGCGGCCCTATTCATCCGCTTCCTCGTCCTGTTCATCGCCCACGGCGGCCGGGCCGGTCACGTCCAGTCGCTGATCCTCGGCGCGGTGTTGTTCTTCGCCGCGATGCTCCTGGGCGCTCTCGGTGTCATCGGCGACCTGCTCGACGCTCAGCGCACGCTCTCCCAGCGCACGTTCGAGCGGGTGCGGCGAATCGAGCTTCAGCTCGGGGTGGAGCCTTCGCATTACGAGCCGGGCGACGCGTCGCGGGCTGCCGACGCCGCTCGCCTGGCCGACAAGGCGCCCGGCTCGGAGCCCGATCCCGCCGATCGCCGGGCGCTGGAGGTATGAGCGGCGCCCCCGACGTGGCCCCGCCCGGCCAGGCGCCGGCGGGCGTCCCCACCGGCAACACGTTCGACAAGTACGGCTCGACCAATCCGGTCGTCCGCCGGCTGATGGCCGGCTTCGAGGCCACGCTCGACCGTCTGTTTGCGGCGGCGGCGCCGCAGTCGGTCCTCGACGTCGGTTGCGGCGAGGGCGTCCTGACTTACCGCTGGGCGCAGCGACTGGGCGAGAAGCCGATCGTGGGCATCGATCTGCCCGATCCCAAGCTTACGGTCCAATGGCAGACGCGCCGGCGCGAGAACCTTGAGTTCCGCCCCGTGGACGTCGACGTCGACGGGCTGCGGTCGTTTCGGGATGGGTCATTCGACCTGGCCGCCGCCATCGAGGTGCTCGAGCACGTCCCCGACCCCGAGCGGACCCTGGCCGAGATGGCGCGGGTGGCCGCCCGGCACCTGCTGGTGTCGGTGCCGCGCGAGCCGCTCTGGCGGGGGCTCAACGTGGCCCGCGGTGCCTACCTGCGCGAGCTCGGAAACACCCCGGGTCACGTCAACCACTGGTCCAAGCGAAGCTTCGTCCGCGCCGCCGGCCGGTACGGCGAGGTGATCGAGGCGTGCTCGCCGTTTCCGTGGACCATGCTGCTGGTACGGGTGTCCTGATGGCCGCCCCCCCACCCCAGAGCACGCCCACCGCGACCGCGACCGCGCCGCCTGCCGAGTCGAGCCCCAACGGCGCCCCGCAAGGCGAGCCTGACGGCTCCTACGTCGCGGGCGCCCGCGTCCTCTCGATCGGGATCGCGTCCACCGGCATCTTCACGTTCCTATACCTCGCCACGGCCAGCCACGTACTCGACCCGGCCTCCTACAGCCGCATCTCGCTGTGCTGGGCGATCATGTTCGTGATCCTGTCGGTGATCTACCGGCCGGTCGAGCAGCTGCTCTCGCGGACGATCGCCGACCGTCGAGCACGTGGCCTGCACGGCCATCCGCTGCGGATTCCGGCGATGATCCAGTTCGGGTTCGCGTCGGTGTTCGTGATCGTCGCGCTGCTCATGCGACACGACATCGAGCAGGGCATGTTCGACGGCTCGGGCGCGCTGTACTGGATCCTCCTGGTCGGCGTCCTGGCCTACTCGGCCAGCTACTTCGCCCGCGGGTGGTTGGGTGGCCACCAGCGCTTCGCCCTGTACGGCGGGCTGGTGTTCCTCGAGTCGACCAGCCGCTTCCTGTTCGCGCTGGCCGTCGCGGTCGGCATCGGATCCGGGCAGGGCGCCGTCGGTTTGGGCATGGCGGTCGCCCCGTTCGCCTCGTTGTGCGTGATCCCATTCGCCTTCTCGCGCCTGCGCGTCAGGGCCCCGTCCGGTCTGCCCGCGGCCGACGCGGCGCGCGAGGGGCCGGCGCATGCCGGGCTCGAGGAGGCCGCCACCGATCTCAGCCTGCGCCACGGAGCCGGCTTTGCCGTATCGGTGGTCGGGATCATGCTGGCCGAGCAGACGCTGATGAACGCCGGCGTGCTGATCGTGGCCGCCAAAGCGGGGAGCCGGGCCGGGCTCACGGTCGGCATCACCGGGTTCGTGTTCAACGTGCTGCTGATCGTCCGGGCCCCGCTCCAGCTCTTCCAGGCCGTCCAGACCGCGATCCTCCCCCACCTGGCCGGCCTCGAGGCGCGGGAGAGCCCCGAGGAGTTCAACCGCGCGATCCGCGTGACCGTGCTCGTGATCGCCGCCTTCGCCAGCGCGGTGGCAATCGGGCTGCTGGCCATCGGACCGTTCGTGATGACCGCGCTGCTGGGCAACAAGGGCTTCCCCTACGGCCGCTTCGGCCTGGCCCTGGTCGGGCTCGGGATGGGCTTTCACCTCGTGTCCGGCACGCTCAACCAGGCCGCCCTGGCTCGCGGGCGCGCCGCTGCCGCATCCGTCGCCTGGCTCTGCGCCGCGGCCCTGTTCGTCGCGCTCATGCTCACCGAGGTGATCGGCAACGAGGTCACCCGTGTGGAGGTCTCGTACTTCATCGCCACGCTAGTGCTCTGCGGACTGCTCTGGGCGGTCTACCGCCGCGGCCCCGCGCCCTAGCTATTGAGGCTCTGGCAGGCCGGCTCCTTGGCGGCGGCGTTCTCCAGATCGGGATCGCTCAGCCCGCTCGCGTCGATGTTGCTGAGCGAGCTCTTGACGCTGACGGTGAGCGCATGGGCGGCGCTGTTGAACGACGATGCCGAGTCGGTCGGCAGCGAGCCTGCCTTGCTCACCGCGGTACGCATGGTGTCGCGGAGCTGGGCGAAGGTGTTGACGATCGCGCTGGACACCCGCTGGCCATTCTTGATGTCCGGCGTCCCGGCCGCCTGAATCCTCGCCAGCGCGTGGTCGGCGTCCTGAGCGACGGCGGTCAGGAACCCCTTGAGGGTCTCCTTGGCCTGGGTGGCGTCGGTCGCGGTCGAGCCGCCCAGCGCGCTCGAGCGGCTCACCACGTCGCGCTCGAGCGGCGAGATCGCCGAGCACACGGCTCGGACGTACGCCTGGGGGGCGGTCTTCGGCGGCCCGCTCGACCCGCCACAGCCGGTGCACACGCCGACGCCGAGGATGAGCGCCAGGGTACGACGAATGAGCGCCAGGGTGCGGCTGAGGCTCGTGCCATGCACCATCCGCACCCTAGTGGATCGACCTGCGTCAGCCGATGCCGGCGGCGGCGACCATCGACGCGTAGGCACCGGCCGGATCGGGCGCCCCGAACACGGCGGAGCCGGTCACCAGCAGGTTGGCGCCGGCGTCCACGCACGGCCGGGCGGTCGCCCCGTGGACCCCGCCGTCGACCTCGAGCGCGACGTGATCGGGCAGGGCGCGGCGCAGGCGCGAGAGCTTGTCGAGCGAGAACGGGATGAACTCCTGGCCGCCCCACCCCGGGTTCACGCTCATGCACAGCGCCAGATCGAGCACCTCGTGGCCGACCTCGCCCAGAGCGCCCGCGGGCGTGGCGGGGCAGAGCGCAGCGCCGGCGGCACACCCGGCCTCGCGGATCGCCTGGAGGGTGTAGTGCACGTGCGCGGTCGCCTCCACGTGGATCGTGATTCCGTCGGCGCCGGCCCGGGCGACCTCCGCCACATAGCGCTCGGGACGCTCGATCATCAGGTGGACGTCGAGGATCCCGCCCGCCTCGTGGACCTGGTCGGCGAGCGCGCCCACCATCAAGGCTCCGAAAGTGATTGGAGGCACAAAGTGCCCATCCATCACGTCGACGTGAATGACCCGGGCTCCGGCCGCCAGCACCTCGCCGACCTGCTCGCCGAGGCGGGCGAAGTCGGCCGACAGGATCGACGGGGCGATCCGCCGCTCACGCAGCAGGCGCAGCGTGGCCTCGGCGGGCGCGGCGGCGGACGTGGTCAAGCGCTACACCGCCCG
>JAFAYP010000002.1 GCA_019240305.1 Solirubrobacterales bacterium | reverse complement strand
TGGTCCACGAACACGCAGGTCAGGCGCTCGCCGATCGCACGGTGCACGAGGAGCGCCGCCACGCTCGAGTCGACGCCGCCCGAGAGTCCGCAGATCGCCCGCCCGTTCCCCACCAGCGCTCGGATCGCGTCGGCCTCGCGCAGGGTCTCGAGCCGCTCGCGCGTCGCCTCTCCTCCGACGATCCTAATGGCCAGGCCGGGACCGGGGAACGGCTGGCGCCAGACCAGGCGCTCCGGGAGGCCGAGCTCCTCGCCGACCTTGCGCACCTCGTCCTTGAAGAGGCTGCGCAGCGGCTCCACCAGCTCGAACTGCAGGTCCTCCGGCAGGCCCCCGACGTTGTGATGGGACTTGATGGTGGCCGCGCCCGTCCCCCCGCCCGACTCGATCACGTCGGAATACAGGGTGCCCTGGACGAGGAAGCCGACGTCGTCGAGGCGCGCCGCCTCCTCCTCGAACACGCGGATGAACTCGGCGCCGATCCGCTTGCGCTTCTCCTCCGGATCGGTCACCCCCGCCAGGCGCGCCAGGAACCGCTCAGACGCATCGACCGCCACCAGCGGGACGCGGAAGTGGTCGCGGAAGGCGGCGATCACCTGCGCGCCCTCGTTCTTGCGCATGAAGCCGTGGTCCACGAACACGCAGGTCAGCTTCTCGCCGATCGCGCGATGCACGAGCAGCGCCGCCACGCTCGAGTCCACTCCGCCGGACAGCCCGCAGATCGCGCGCCCGTCCCCGACCTGGGCGCGGATCCGCTCGATCTGCTCCTCGATCACCGAGGTCGGGCTCCAGCTCCGCTCGCAGCCGCACACGTCGGTCAGGAAGTTGGTCAGCACCTGCTGGCCGTAGGGCGTGTGGACCACCTCGGGATGGAACTGGATGCCGTACACGCCGCGCTGCACCGATTCGAACGCGGCCACCGGCGAGGCGGTCGAGGCGGCCAGCGCCCGGAAGCCCGGCGGAGGCGCGAACACCGTGTCCCGGTGAGACATCCAGCAAGTCTGCTCGGCCGGCGTACCGGCCAGCAGGCGCCCGGGCTCGCCCACGGTCAGCATCGAGCGGCCGAACTCGCCGATCTCGGCGCCCTCGATCCGCCCGCCCAGGGCGAGCGCGAGCAGCTGCATGCCGTAGCAGATGCCGAGCACCGGGATGCCGAGCTCGAGCAGTTCGCGCTCGAGCGCCGGAGCGCCCTCCTCGTAAACCGAGGCCGGGCCGCCGGACAGGATCACGCCCTTCGGCCGCCGGCGGCGCACCTCCTCGAGCCCCACGTGGTGGGGCAGCAATTCGGAGAACACGCCGCACTCGCGCACCCGGCGCGCGATCAGCTGCGAGTACTGGCCTCCGAAGTCGAGGACAACGACCTCTTCGGTCGCCGTATCGCGATCACTGTCCGGACGGGCCCGCAGGGCCCCAGGGACGTCGAGCGCAGCGAGACCCGAATCAGTCGACACTCACCGTTGCGGCGGTCGGCTTGGCACCCATCCCGACGCCCTGCTCGCGCTGGAGATGCTTGCCCTCGGTCTGGAGGGCCGGCGCGACCGCCAGCTCCGCCCGGTTGAACTCCGCGATGTCGCGATAGCCGCAAGTGGCCATCGAGGTACGCAGCGCGCCCATCAGGTTGAACGTCCCGTCGTTCTCGCGCGCCGGGCCTTTGACGATTTCCTCGAGCGTGCCGTTCGGCGTGGTCTGGACCCGCGCGCCGCGCGGAAGCGAGGGATGGAAGGTGGCCATGCCCCAGTTGTAGCCGCGGCCGGGCGCCTCGTAGGCCCGCGCCAGGGCCGAGCCGAGCATCACTGCGTCGGCGCCGCAGGCGATCGCCTTGGCGATGTCGCCGCCGTTGCGCATGCCGCCGTCGGCGATCACCTTGACGTAGTCGCCGGTCTCGAGCATGTGCTGCGATCGGGCGGCGGCGACGTCGGCGATCGCGGTGGCCTGCGGCACACCGATGCCGAGCACCCCGCGGGTGGTGCAGATCGCGCCGGGACCGACGCCCACCAGCACCCCGGCCGCGCCGGTGCGCATCAGGTGAAGACCGGTGTGGTATGAGGCGCACCCGCCCACGATGATCGGCGTCGGCGCCAGCTCGCGGATGAACTCCTTGAGGTTCAGCGGCGGACGGCTCTCGTCGCGCGAGACGTGCTCGGCCGAGACCACCGTGCCCTGGATGACCAGGATGTCGAGCCCTGCCTCGAGCGCCACCTCGTAGTAGCGGCGCACCTTCTGCGGGGTCAGCGAGGCGGCGGCGACCACGCCATGGGACTTGATCTCCTTGATCCGCTCGGTGATCAGCTCCGGCTTGACCGGCTCGCGGTAGATGTCCTGCATCTCACGCGTAGAGATGTCCTTGGAAAAGGTCGAGATCCGCTCGAGCTGTGCGTCCGCGTCCTCGTAGCGGCAGAAGATGCCCTCGAGGTTGAGCACGGCCAGGCCGCCGAGCTTGCCGATGATGCCCGCAGTCTCCGGCGATACCACCCCGTCGAGCGCGGCCCCCAGGAGCGGCAACTCGAACCGGTAGGGACCGAGGGTCCAGGAGATGTCGACGTCGTCGGGATCGCGCGTGCGCCGCGAGGGCACGATGGCGATTTCGTCGAACCCGTACGCCCGCCGGGCCTTCTTGCCGCGTCCGATTTCTACTTCCATTGCGGCATCGTACGAGGGGGCGCGGACGGCATCGAGAGGCCGATCGTAGCAGCGGGTCGCGGGGCTTCAGCGGGAGGCTGCGACGCGCTATCGGGGGCGCTCGCGCCCGGTCCAGTTCGCCGGCGAAAAAGGCCTGGAAAGCAAGCGCCGTCGATGGGGCGGGCAGCCGACCTAGCGAATCTCGGCGCCGAGGCTCAGGGACTCGACCTCGACCTCGGGCACGAGGCGGTCAACCGCGGCCGGATCGATCAGGCCGGCGCCGAAGTGCTGCACCGACTCCGCGCCGCAGGCGACGCCGTAGCGCAGGCACTCGACCGGTGAGCGGCCGAGGTAGCGGGCGGCGATATAGCCGGCCAGGAACGCGTCGCCCGAGCCGATCGTGGAGCGCGCCTCCTGCTCCTCGATCCGCACCCGGTAGAGGCTGTGGCCGCCGTTCTCGTGCACGTAGGCGTAGCAGCCGTCCGACACGGTCATGATCGCCTCGGCCGGACCCAGGCGCGTCATCTCCACGACGGCCTGGGCACGGTCGCCCGCGTCGTTGAACTCGTGTCCGACGAGCTCCTCGGCCTCGAGCTCGTTGGGCGAGACCACCTCGGGATCGGCCCGCACCGCGAGGCGCAGCGGCTCACCCTCGGTGTCGACGATCGTGATCACGCCGAGCTTCTTGATCTCCCGGATCAGGCCGGCATACACGTCGGGCTCGACGCCG
>JAFAYP010000626.1 GCA_019240305.1 Solirubrobacterales bacterium | reverse complement strand
GGTGGACGGATCCGGATCCCGGCGCCTGCTCGGGGCGGGCATCGTCGGGGTCAACGCCGGCGAGCTGATCGCCGAGACCGTCCACGCACTGGAGATGGGCGCGGACGCCGAGGACATCGCGCTCACGATCCACCCCCACCCCACGCTCACCGAGACGATCGGCTTCGCCGCCGAGATGGCCGAGGGGTCGATCACGGACCTCATGCCGACGCGCAAGCGGCCTGCTCGGCATCCGGCCTCGCATTAATGGCCGCGCGCGCCATCATCCGGAGCCGGCGGGCGCCCGCCAAGGCCTGACGCGGCGGGCCTAGCCGCGGTGGCGGCGCAGGGCACGCCTGACGAGCAGTGCCACCACGGCCAGGGCGCCGATTCGCACCGGCGTGGCCGCCCGCGCGGCGATTCCGGCTGCGCCGGCCGGCGAGACCGGCGAGCGGGGCGCCGGCATGGCGAACTCCTCGGCGGCCAGGACGTCGTGGGGCTCGACGATCCCGCTCGGATCCTCGGGCAAGGCGATCGGCTCATGGCGCAACGACGGATCGGCGGTCGGAACCGCGAACGCCTCTGCCGCCAGCACGTCGTGCGCCTGATCCCCAGGCGCGGGTGACTCCCGGTCTGACATCGCGCGGATGATCCCAGAAGTGGAGCTTGGCTGTCACGCGAGCGGGCACGTTCGGCAGCGCGGCCAGGCCCATCTAGGATCTCAGCCGGGGCGACTGAGATTCCGTTTTCTCGGTTGGTATCCTGTACTTATCTCTCGTAAGCAGCTATCGAAAGCGAATGCTCAGATGTCAAGTCGCCTTCTTCTCATCCCGCTCGACGATGTCGTGGCCTTCCCGGGCATGTCGCTGACGCTCGCGGTCGACGCCGGCGAGGAGGAACGGGTCCTGCTCGTTCCCAGACACGAACATGATTTCGCCAGCGTGGGCACGGTGGCGCAGGTGTCCGACAAGGTGCGGCTGCCCGGCGGTGCCCGCGCCGTGGCCCTGCAGGGCCTGCACCGTGGCGTCGCCGGCGCCGCCCACACCATGCCGGATGGCCGGCTGTACGTCGAGGTCGACGAACGGCCCGACCCGGTCCCGGTCGACGGCCGCACGCGCAACCTCGAGCGCGAGTATCGCGCGGTGGTCGAGGAGGTCCTCGAGCTTCGCGGCGACGACGGCCGGATCTCCTCGTTTTTGCGCAGCATCACCGAGCCGGGGGCGCTGGCCGACACGAGCGGCTACTCGCCGGACCTCGGCTACGAGGACAAGGTCCAGCTGCTCCTGACACTCGACGTGACCGAGCGGCTCGAGCTCGCCCTGCGCTTCCAGCGTGAGCGCCTGGCTGAGCTCCAGGTCCGCAAGCGGATCCGCGACGACGTGGAGTCCGGCGCCGAGAAGCAGCAGCGCGAGTACTTCCTGCGCAAGCAGATGGAGTCGATCCGCAAGGAGCTAGGCGAAGATGACGCGTCGATCGTCGAGGAGTACCGGACCAAGATCGAAGAGGCCGGCATGCCCGAGGCGGTGCGCGAACAGGCCGAGAAGGAGCTGGGCCGGCTGGAGCGCATGGGTGAGCAAACCGCCGAGTCGAGCGTCATCCGGACCTATCTGGACTGGCTGATCGCTGTGCCGTGGGACGCTCGCTCCGAGGAGCGGTTGGATCCCCGGCACGCGCGGGAGGTGCTCGACGCCGACCACGCCGGACTGGAGGACGTCAAGGACCGGATCGTCGAGTACATCGGGGTCAAGAAGCTTCGACTCGACCGCGGGATCACCGAGGACAAGCGCTCGGGGGCGATCCTCACCCTGATCGGCCCCCCGGGCACCGGCAAGACCTCGATCGGCGAGTCGATCGCCCGGGCCACCGGCCGCGAGTTCGTCCGGATGTCGCTGGGCGGCGTTCGCGACGAGGCCGAGATCCGGGGACACCGGCGCACCTACATCGGCGCGCTGCCCGGCCGGCTGGTCCGTGCCCTGCGCGACGCCGGGACGATGAACCCGGTGATCATGCTCGACGAGGTCGACAAGGTCGGCGCCGACTGGCGCGGCGATCCGAGCTCGGCGCTGCTCGAGGTCCTCGACCCGGCCCAGAACCACAGCTTCCGCGACCACTACCTGGACGTGGAGCTCGACCTGTCGAACGTGATGTTCATCGCCACCGCGAACGTGGCCGACACGATCCC
>JAFAYP010000511.1 GCA_019240305.1 Solirubrobacterales bacterium | reverse complement strand
CCCCTGGCCGAGATCGTCAAGTTCGCCATGAAGGAGCCGTTCCGGACCACCACGTCGATCGGCGCGCTGTACCGGCTCGCGCCGGTCATCTCGATCATCACCGCCGTCGGCGCCCTGGCCATCCTGCCCTGGGGGGGCGTCCAGCACATCTTCGGCCAGCGTGTCGGCCTGTACGGCATCGACGTCTCGATCGGGCCGCTGTACGTGTTCGCGCTGGCCGGGATCTCGTTCTACGGGATCATGCTCGGCGGCTGGGCCAGTGGCTCGAAGTACTCGTTCCTCGGCGCGATGCGCGGAGCCGCCCAGCTGATCTCCTACGAGGTGTCTCAGGGCCTCGCGATCGTCGGTGTGCTGATCTCCGCCCAGACCCTGTCGCTGACCGGGATCGTCCACGCCCAGGCGGGCATGTGGTACTTCATCCCCCAGTTCGCCGGCTTCCTCGTGTTCCTGGTTGCCTCGTTCGCCGAGACGAACCGCGCGCCGTTCGATCTGATCGAGGCCGACGCCGAGCTCGTGGCCGGCTACTTCACCGAGTACGGCGGCACCCCGTTCGTCGCCTACCTGTTCGCCGAGTACGCAAACATGATCGTGGTCTCGGGGATGGCGGTAACGATCTTCTTCGGCGGGTGGCTGATGCCGTTCGGAATCCATCCGCCGGGGTGGGTCGATCCGTTCATCGTCCTGGGCAAGCTCCTGATCGTGTTCACGTTCTTCATCTGGATCAGAGCCACCCTGCCGCGTCTGCGCTATGACCAGCTGATGTCGTTCGGCTGGAAGATCCTCCTCCCCCTGGCCACCCTGAACCTGCTGGTGACCGCGATCCTGGTGGCGACATGACTACACGCGAGCATTCAGACGATGTGATCGAGGTGATCCGCTCGCCGGCTCGTAGCCCGGTGGTCGGCGCCTACCGCGTGTTCGGCGAGACTCTGCGTGGACTGAAGACCACGTTCGCGCGGATCGTCGAGGGCCCGGTGACCATCCAGTATCCCGAGGAGAAGACGCCGGTCTATCCGCGCTACCGCGGACGCCACAAGCTCCACCGCTTCGAGGACACCGGCCTCGAGAAGTGCGTGGGCTGCTCGCTGTGCGCCGCGGCGTGTCCGTCGGACTGCATCCGGGTGGTGGCGGCCGAGAACACGCCCGAGAACCGGGTGTCCGCCGGCGAGCGCTACGCCGCGGTGTACGAGATCAACCTGAGCCGCTGCATCTTCTGCGGCTACTGCGAGGTGGCCTGCCCGTTCGACGCGATCACCATGGGGCATGACTACGAGATGTCCGATTACACGCGCTCGGACTTGATCTTCACCAAGGAGATGCTGCTGGCCGAGGCGATCGAGCGCACCCCGCTGCGCCGGGAGGGCGAGTGAGCGCGGTTCTGTTCTTCATCGCCGCGATCGGCGCGATCACCGGCGCGATCGGCGTCGTGCTGGTACGCAACCCGTTCTACAGCGTGCTCGCGCTGGCCGTCCACCTGGTGTCGCTTGCCGCGCTGTTCCTCCTGCTGCGGGCGGAGTTCGTCGCCGCCGCCCAGGTCGTCGTGTACGCCGGCGCGGTGATGGTCCTGTACGTGTTCGTGGTCGCCTACGTGGGCGGAGGCGAGCAGCTGGCCAGCGGCGCCGTGCTGCGCGTGCTCGGGCCGCTGTTCGCCCTCGCACTGGCGGTCGAGCTATGCATCGCGATGCTGGGCGCCGGCCTGAAGGGCGTCTCTTCCAAGGGCGCCCCGTTCATCCCCGGGTTCGGGACCCCGAGGCACATCGGGCAGCTGTTCCTGACCCAGTATCTGTTCCCGTTCGAGGCCGCGTCGATCCTGATGCTCGTGGCGGCGATGGGCGCGGTCGTGCTGGCCCGCCGCCGCCGGGGTCTCGAGGCTGAGGAGCAGGCGGCCTTCCGGGTCGAGGCACCGCGGCCGGCGTACACCGGCACGATGGCCGAGGCCGCCGGCCTGCGACCGCACTCCGGAGACGAGCCGCTCACGCCCGAGGTCGAGGCGGTCGGCACCACGACCAGCGATGCCACCCGGCAGCAGGGCGGTTGGTAATGGCCATCGGGTGGTACCTGACGGTCTCCGCGATCATCTTCTGCATCGGCGGCGGTGGCGTGATGGTCCGCCGCAATCCGCTGGTTGTCTTGCTCTGCCTGGAGCTGATGCTCAACGGCGCGAACCTGGCGCTCGTGGCCTTTGCGCGCATGTGGGGCACCGAGGACGGTCAGATCTTCGCGCTGATCGTGATGGTCGTCGCCGCCTGCGAGGTGACCGTCGGGCTCGGCCTGGTCGTGGCCATCTACCGCCGGCGCCTGCCGATCGACGTCGACGAGCTCAGCGAGTTGCACGGATGATGATCTTGGTTCAGTTGCGCGCCGGCGACCGTACGCGCCATTGCCCGGTACGCCTGGACCGCGGGGAACTCCGCGGGACATGCATAACGCGTCACGCGACGCCCCCGGCCACGGCCGTGACGTGTTATGCACCTGGGGGATGCATAA
>JAFAYP010000421.1 GCA_019240305.1 Solirubrobacterales bacterium | reverse complement strand
AACAGCCCACCGTCGACCAGCCAGGCCCAGGTCACGGTCGGGAACAGCGCCCGCTACGTCTGCGACTACCCGGGGACGCGGGTCGAGTACAGCACCACCGAGATCACCGACCCTGTGCCGACCGGCAGCACCACCCCGACGACCAAGACGAAGGTCCGGCGCTGATCGGCGGCCGCGGGTAGGCGGTCAAGGCCGCACCCGACTCGCGGTTGGTGGGTCAACCCGTCACTCGGCGGTAAGCGGTCAACCCCGCACTCGACCCGCGGCCGGTGCCGAGAGTGGAGTTAGGTGCGCTGGGGTGGGGCCAACGCCGCACTCGACCGGCGGCGGCTGCCGAGTGTGGTGTTGGCCGCGTTATGCGGGACGCCCGCCCGGCACTACCCGCGGAGAGCCCCCGCTAGGGGATGCCGGCGCCGCCGCTGCCCGAGCCGCCCGAGCCTGAGCTGCCCGAGCCGGACGTGCCGCCGCCGGAGCCTGAGGTTCCGCCACCCGGTGCTACGCCGCCCCCGGTGGGGCCGGTGGCGCCGCCGGCGGAACCCGAGCCGCCCGTAGCGCCCGAGCCCGTGCTGTTGCCACCGCTCGCCGACGGGCTGCCCGACGATCCGGAGCTGGCAGTGTTCGAGGACGCGCCGGATGACGAGGCGCCGTTCGAGGTAGTTCCGGTGGTCGACGTGGTCGACGTTGTGGACTTCGACGAGGCGGAGGCGGCCTGGGAGGCCGCGATCGTCCCCGTGGGCACGGTGAGCGGCGGTGCGCCGGCGGTGTCGGTGGCGGGTCCGCCACCGCCGCAGGCGGCGAGGCCGGCACACACCGCCAACGCCGCGGCCACCCGGGCCAGAGGCTTGAAGGCCCGCAGGAGGCTCAGCCTGAGCGCTTCAGCGCGCGACACGACTCGACGACCCGGCACAACCAGCAATCTCAGATGTCGAGCGGCTCCATCCGCCGTGCGCAGTGTGGACAGTCGTTGAGGTCCTTCTGGCAGAGCTGATCGCACCAGTTGCAGAAGCGAAGGTTCTCGATCGCCCAGGGCAGCTCCGATGAAGTCGGGGCAAGCGGCAACAGCTGGGCCACGACCTCGAGCGGCTCGCCGGTCTCCCGATCGACGTACGCGCGCCCGGGTTCGGCTTCGATCACGACTTCCCGCCCGGTGGACGGCGTCCGCATCCGGTACCTCTGACGCAGCCTCATATCCCGAGCCATCGTATAGCAGGCCCCGGATCCCCGCGGAGCCGGGGGCGGCGGCATGGCGGCGGGAAGCGCAGGTGAGCCGGGGGTGGCATAGCGGCGGGAGGCGCCGGTGGGCCGGGGGCGGCCGGTGCGCCCCTTGGCCGGGCGCTTGGATAGAGTGCCGCCGGTCGAGGTATGGTCAAGCCGCTGGGACGCATCTACACGCTCATGGCCGGCGCCCTGATCGTGATCAGCCTGGGTGGTTGCGCGCTCAAGCACGCTACCGGCAACCTCGTGACCGGCAAGAAGCTGTTCGCGACCAATTGCGCGTCGTGCCACACGCTGAGCCACGCGAACTCGACGGGCACGGTCGGTCCCAACCTGGACGACGCGTTCCGCCAGGATCGGGCCGACGGCGTCAAGAGCACCTCGATCGAGGGCCTGGTCGACTACTGGATCCAGTGGCCGAACACCCAGGGCGTGATGCCGTCGATGCTCCTCAAGGGCCAGGACGCGCAGGACGTGGCCGCGTACGTCGCGGCGGTGGCGGCCGAGCCCGGCCAGGACACCGGGGCGCTGGCCGCCGCAGTGGCGGCGAAGGTGAGCCCCACGCCGGCGGTCGGCAAGACGATCTTCACCGGAGTGGGTTCGTGCGGGTCTTGCCACACGCTGTCCGCCGCCGCCACGACCGGCACGGTGGGGCCAAACCTCAACAGCCTCAAGGAGGCCTGCGCGGCGCCCGCGTCGCAGAAGGTTCGCGGCTCGACGCTCGAAAAGTGCCTCCACACCGCGATCACGAATCCCTACGCCTACATCCCGCCGGGCTACAAGTCCGGGATCATGCCGGACACGTTCTCAAAGACCCTCAGCCCGAGCCAGATCCAGGCGCTGGTGGCGTTCCTGTCGTCTGTGACGCACTGACCGGGTCCTGAACCCCGCCCGCAAGCACGGTGGCTGTGGCGGGCTGTTGTGGGCTCTAGGCAGGCCCGGCTTCGGTGGGCGCTTCGGGGCGCTCGGGCAGGTCGGCCGAACCGGTCCGGGTGACGCGGATCAGGAGCTCCTGGCCGCGACCAGCCGCCACGGCACGCGCGGCGCGCCGCTCGTCGAGCTCGACCCCTCGGGCGGCGGCCGCTTCGAGTAGTTGCTGGCGCTCCTCGGCCTCGCGGGCTACCTTCAAAAACAGCCAGCAGAAGAGGCCGATCGTCAGCAGGCTCTCCTCGACCATCATCACGCCGGCGGCGGCGATCTGGTCGCCCATCGGGCTGATGTGCCACTTCGCGTCCCCGACTCGATAGATCGGATACAGCACGGTGCCGGAGAAGATCAGCACGTTGGCGAGGATCGTCCCGGCCAGCCGCACCACGATGATGTACGCCAGGCGAGCCGCATTGGAGAACCAGGCGGGCTTGGGCAGCGGCCCGAGCAGCGCCATCCAAACCGCGATCCCGAAGGCCAGAAAGCACGCGTGCTGGAGCCCGTGAATCAGATCGTGGCGCAGGGCGAGCTGGTACATGACCGGCAGATGCCAGCCGTAAAAGCTGATCGCCCAGGCCGGCAGCGCGACCAGGGGATGGGCAAACACCCGCAGGGGCGCCAGCCATCGCTTGCGCAGCAGCGGGGCCAGCAGCGGCCCGGTGAAGCCGAGCACGATGAGCAGCGCGGAGATGTCGCCGATGACCAGGTGCTCGACCATGTGGGCGACCAGGAGCTGATC
>JAFAYP010000301.1 GCA_019240305.1 Solirubrobacterales bacterium | reverse complement strand
CCCGTACAGGTGCCAGGGCCTAGGCGATCGATCCCGACGAGTGCGCATGGAACGGGCAATCCGTTGCCGAGGAAAACGAGGGCAGGCTTCGAGCAGCAGCAGGCGCGGACTTCACTGGGGCGGTTGTAGCGCCCCCTCTGTCAGCTCTACGTAAGCGCTCTTGCGCCACTCTTAGGAATGGGGCGAGCCGGCGGGGCGGACACCGCCGGAAGCTCGATCTGCACGGTGAGGCCACCTTCTTGCGGAGCGCTCACCTCGAGCCGGCCGGCGTGGGCGTCGACGACCGAGCGCACGATCGAGAGACCGAGGCCGAAGCCGCCGGCACCCCGATCCAGCCGGCGAAACGGCTCGGTCAGGCTGGTCGCGTCCAGCGGATCGATCCGTGCGCCTCCGTTGGCCACGGTCACGCGAACCCACCCGTCCTCCGAACGGGTGCAGACCCGCAACCAGCCGCCCGGCTCGTTGTAGCGGATCCCGTTGTCGATCAGGTTGGCGATCATCCGCTCGAGCAGAGCCGGCTCACCGCTGGTCCACGCCGGCAGCAGATCGTCGCGCACCTCGACGTGCGCCTCCTCGGCCCGGGCTCGCAGGTCGGTGATGCAGTCGGCGGCCAGCGCGGCCAGATCGGCGGGCACTTCGCGTCCGTTGGCCCCCTCGCTGCGAGCCAGCATCAGCAGACCCTCGATGAGCCGTTCGCAGCGGTCGACGGTCTCGCGCACGGCGTCCCCCATGTGCCTCAGGTCATCCACACCGGCGTCCGGGTCGGCGAGCGAGACGTCGACTTCGGTGCGCATGATGGCCAGCGGCGTGCGCAGCTCGTGCGAGGCGTTGGCTACGAAATGCCGCTGGCTGGCGAACGCCCCATCGAGGCGGACGAGCATCCGGTCGAACGTGTCGGCCAGCTCCTTGAGCTCATCCGCCGGGCCCTTGAGCCCGATGCGCTCGCCCAGGTTCTCACCCGACACCCGTCGCGCCGTGGCGGTGATCGCGCGCAGCGGCCGCAGTGCCCGCCCCGCGAGCAGCCAGCCGGCCACCACCGAGACGATCGTCATCGCCCCGAGGGCCACCGCGTACTCGACCAGGAGCCGGTGCAGCGCGTCGGCCCGCAGCTGCGCGCGGATCGCGTTGGCGAAGCGCGCGCCAGCCGATCCGGGTCCGAAGCCGGGTGGGCGGCCGAAGAATCCCGACGGCGCCAGCCCCAGCCTGCGCAGCTCGTTGCGGTACGTGCCGCTGCCGTTCAGGTTGTGGTAGACGAGCTCGTAGCCGATCGTCAGCAGCACGGCGCCGGTGACCAGGAAAACCAGCCCGTACAGCGCGGTAAGGCGCAGCCGGATCGTCGGGGCAGGTGGGCGCATCCAAACCCGCCGCTGGCGCATCACACCATCCGGTAGCCGACGCCGATCACGGTCTCGATCACGGGCGGGTCGCCCAGCTTCCGGCGCAGCGTCATGATCGTCATGCGCACGACGTTCGTGAACGGATCGGTGTGCTCGTCCCATACGCGTTCGAGCAGTTCCTCGGCGGATATCGTCGCACCGTCGGCGCTCATCAGGACCTCGAGCACGCCAAATTCCTTGCGGGTCAGCTCGATCGCCGCTCCGGCACGGGTCACCGCGCGCCGGGCCGGGTCGAGCTCGATGTCGCCGCTGGTGAGCACGGGCGGGCGGCTCGGCACCGCGCGACGGGCCAGCGCCTGGATCCGCGCCACCAGCTCGGCGAAGCGAAACGGCTTGGGCAGGTAGTCGTCGGCGCCCAGCGACAGGCCCTCGACCAGGTCCTCCAGCGCACCGGCGGCGGTCAGCATGAGGATCCCGGTCTCGGGACGCTCGCCTCGCACCGCCCGGCAGACCTCGTCGCCGTGCAGCCCGGGCAGGTCGCGATCGAGCACCAGCACGTCGTAGCGCACCACCCTCGCCTTGACCAGGGCGTCGGTCCCGTCCGGGGCCAGGTCGACCGCCATCCCCTCGCGGCGCAGCCCCCGCGCGATCGCCTCGGCCAGTCGCTGCTCATCCTCGGCGATCAGTACGCGCATGGTCAAAAATCAGGATGACGAGCGGCGCATAAGGAACCCGTAAGAGGCAAGATTCGTCATTGCTGTCAGGGGTAAACTACTCTACATCATCTGACGTAACATAGATCCGTGTTATCGTTAGGTCGCCTGATGTCGCAGCAGAACCTCACCGAGCGGAGCATGGCAGTAGGGCTGCGGGCCCTCAATCGCCTGGCCAGCAACGGTCTGATCGATCGCTTTGGCCTGCGCGAGCAGGCCGAGCGCGTGGTGCACGGCGCATCAAAGGCGACGGTCCGCACGGCCACCCGGGCCGGGCGCACGTTCGCCGCCACCCAGAAGCTCGCCAAGCCGGCCCGCCAGCCGCGCGCCAAGCGCAGCGACCTATTCGACCTCACCCCCGACGACGAGCAGCAGATGCTCCGCGAGTCCGTCCGCGACTTCGCGATGGCCAAGCTGCGCCCGGCCGCCACGGCTGCCGACGAGGCGTGCGCCGCCCCGGAGGAGCTGCTCACCCAGGCGAACGAGCTCGGGCTGACGATGGTCGGCGTGCCCGTGGAGCTCGGCGGTGCGGTGGCCGAGCGCTCGGCCGTCACGACCGTGCTGATGGCCGAGGCGCTGGCAGTCGGCGACATGGGCATCGCCGTGTCCTGCCTGGCCCCCGCCGCGGTATCCACCGCGATCAGCCTGTGGGGCGACGCCGATCAGCAGGCCACCTACCTGTCCGAGTTCGTGGGCGAGAACATCCCCGCCGCGGCGCTCGCCCTGCTCGAGCCTCGGCCGCTGTTCAACCCGTTTGAGCTGCGCACCACGGCCCGCCGCGCCGGAGACGGGTTCGTGCTCGACGGCGTCAAGTCGCTGGTTCCCCGCGCCGCGGACTGCGAGCTGTTCATCATCGCCGCCGAGCTCATCGATGAGGACCCCGCCCGCCCGGCGCTGTTCGTGGTCGAGCCGGGTGGCGCGGGCCTCTCGATCGAGCCCGAGCCGGGAATGGGCATCCGCGCCGCGGCCACCTCGCGCGTGGTGCTCGAGGGCGTCACGCTTCCCGGCAGCGCGCTGCTCGGAGAGCCAGGCGCCGGCACCTACCGCGAGTGCGTGCAGCTGGCGCGCCTGGGCTGGTGCGCGGTCGCGGTGGGCACCGGACAGGCCGTGCTCGATTACCTGATCCCCTACGTGAACGAGCGCAAGGCGTTCGGCGAGCCGATCTCCCACCGCCAGGCCGTGGCCTTCACCGTGGCCAAGGTGGCGATCGAACTCGACGGTATGCGCCTGGCCACCTATCGCGCGGCCAGCCGCATCGATCAGGGGCTTTCCTTCGCCCGCGAGGTCGCGCTGGCCCGCCGGCTGTGCGCCGAGCGCGGCATGGCGATCGGCTCCGACGGAGTTCAGATGCTCGGCGGCCACGGATATGTCAAGGAGCATCCGGTCGAGCGCTGGTACCGCGACCTGCGCGCCGCCGGCGTGATGGAAGGGGGGCTGCTGGTGTGATCAACCTCGAGATCCCCCGCAAGTTCGAGTTCCTGGTCAGCCAGGCCCACCAGGTGGCAACCGAGGTCTTCCGCTTCAACTCGCGTAAGTACGACCAGGCCGAGCACTCCTATCCCAAGGAGCTCGACATGCTGGCCGCGGTGATCGACGGCATGAACGAGGGCGGGGCGCTGAGCGGCGCCGGCGCCGGGACCGTCGGTGGCGGCTCGAACGGCTCTGGCCGCGCCAAGGACGATCGCGACGGCAACCGCAACGGCTCGAACATGGCCAGCCTGCTCGGGCTGACCGAGCTGTGCTGGGGCGATGTCGGCCTGCTGTTGACCATGCCCCGCCAGGGGCTCGGCCAGGCCGCGATCGCCGCGGTGGCCAACGAGGA
>JAFAYP010000613.1 GCA_019240305.1 Solirubrobacterales bacterium | reverse complement strand
GCGACCGGGGTGGCCGTACACGTCAGTGGTGCTGACGTGCACGAACCGCTCTGCGGACGCCGCGGTCGCCGCCTCGAGCACATTGCGCGTCCCGACCACATTGACCCGCTTGATCTCCTCGATCGTGGCCCAGTCTGACACCAGCGCGCCGCAGTGAATGACGAACCGGCACCCCTCGGCCGCAGCGATCAGCGAATTGGCGTCAGTCAGATCCCCACGCGCGAGCTCCACGTCGATCGCCTCGAGCGCGGACGTGTCGCTGCTCTGCCGAACCAGGCAGCGAACCCGGTAGCCCTCGTCGGCCAGGCGCCGCGCCAGGTAGCCACCGATGAACCCGGAGGCACCCGTCAGGAGGCACATGTCCCCCGAGCCACGGGACGCGTCCCGGCGGGGATGCGGAGCCTCGGCGCTCAACGACGCTTCGGGCGATGCCTACCGGACATCGCCGACACCGCGATGTCCCGCACGACTCCCCAGTTCTTTCCCGCGTCCGTCTCACAGTCGCGCAGAACGGCGTCGAGCGCCTGAAGAAAGCTTCGCGCCTCCTCCTCGGTCACCGTCAGCGGAGGAAGCAGCTTGATCACGTTGTTCTTTCCGGCCGCCATCGTGATCACCCCGTGATCACGATGCAGCGGGATCACGATGAGCTGCGGGAACAATCCCTCGCTGGCCATCTGCATCAAGCGCCAGCTCACGCGCGCGACCCGGGACTTCGGCGGGCGCAACTCGAAGCCCAGCATCAGGCCCTTGCCCCGCACCTCCTTGATGATCTCGTAGCGCCGCTGAAGGTCTGCCAGCCCGTCGCGCAGCAGCGTTCCGATTCGCTCGGCGTGCTCGACCAGGCCGTCGCGCTCGATGATCCTCAGCGTTGCCAGGCCGGCCGCCATCGACAGCCGGTTGCGACCGAAGGTCGACTGGTGCACGTAGGAGCGTTCGAGCGTGCCCACGGCCTCGTTGTGGATCGCGCGAGTCGTGACCATCGCCGCAACCGGGACGTAGCCGCCACTGAGCGCCTTGCCGACGAGGACGAAATCGGGCTGAAGGCTCCAGTGCTCCAGCGCGAACCACCTTCCGGTCCGCCCGAGCCCGGTCTGGATCTCGTCGATCACGAACAGCGTGCCGTATCGCCGGCACAGATCCTGCGCAGCCCGAAGATACTCCGCGGGCGGGAGCGCCACCGCCCGCCCCTGGATCGGCTCCACGATGAACGCGGCCACGTCCTTCTTGCGCAACGCGGCCTCGAGACTGGCCAGGTCACCGAACGGCACCAGCTCGCAGCCGGGCACGAGCGGCCCAAAGCCTTCCTTGAAGAACTCGTCGCCGACCAGCGAGAGCGGCCCGAGGGTCACGCCGTGGAAGCCGCTCACGCAGGAGACCAGTCGCGGACGGCCGGTGGCGGCACGCGCGAACTTCATCGCCGAATCCACCGCCTCGGCGCCGGTGCTGGCAAAGAACACCGCGTCGAGACCCGCAGGCAGACGCTGCGTGAGCCCTTCGGCGAGCATCCCGGCCAGCGGTGAGTAGTGGATCTGCACGCCGTCCACCAGGGCCGCCCCGAGCACCGCATGCAGCACCTCGGCCACGTCAGGATTGTTGTGCCCCAAGCTGGCGAATCCCTCGCCGGTGTGGAAATCGAGGTACGCCCGGCCGTCGCCGTCGTAGACGTATGAGCCCCGAGCGGTGACGTAGTCCTTGTCGAATCCCAGGATCCGCAACACGTCGACGAGCGAAGGATCGAGGCGGCGGGCAGCCAGCTCGAACGTCTCATCGGCGCGTGCCGCCGCCTCCATCACGACGCCAAGCGAGTCCAGAGCGCGGGCGCGCTGGGCCTCTGGCGCTGGGATGCGTTGCGAGTCGACATCCATGGCGATTGGCGCCCGAGCGTACATAACGGCCGTCCATCGCGTTGCCGATCAGCTCACTTCGGCCCGTCGCGCACCACACGAGCGCGGTCTCTGACCACGGCAGATCCCGGATTGGCACGCCCACGACCCGGGGTGACTGTGGTGATCGAGAAACGAGCGCACCGTCGGGTGGACCTGTTCCCCGAGCGCGACGCGCATCATCGTATCCTTGGCGCTGTGGTTCGGAATTCGCTTGAGGACTCGGCCGCGTGGCCTGACCGGCGGGACGAATGCGTCCATCACCTCGCGCGGAAAGGCCGGCACGTCTGAGACAACGCGGTCGGTGAGGTCTTCATAGCTGATCGACTCGTAGGGCCGCCATTGGGACACGTCCAGCAGGTCGATCACCGCCGCCTTGCCCCACCGTGGACGCGGGTCGCCGCCGTGATGTTCGGTGTCGGCTGGGGGGCCAACCAGTTCTCCTCCCTGCTCCTGGCCTACCGGCTGCATCGCGGGCTTTCCGAGAGCACGGCCGACGCGCTGTTCGGCGTCTATGCACTCGG
>JAFAYP010000407.1 GCA_019240305.1 Solirubrobacterales bacterium | reverse complement strand
TACCTGATCTGGCCGTTGCCGCTGGCCACGATCTCGCGCGACCGGCGGCTCTTATGGGGGACGCTGCTCGTCCAATCGCTGTTTGTCATCCATCAGCTCGCGCCGCTGTTCTCGCCCTCATGAGCGCGGTCACCGAGCAACCCGGCGTCTCGCCCCCGTGGCGTGAGCGGCTCCGCCCGCGCGACGAGGATCATGGCGGCCGCACGCGCGGGTACCGCGTCGAGACCGTGATCCTCGTGCTGGTGGCGCTGATCCTCTCGGTGGCGACGGTTTACGACGTCGTGCGCCAGGTGCACATCAACGATCGCATGCATGCCGACCTCGTGAGCTGGCGAACCATCACCGGCCGGCGCGATCCGCACGAGATCATCGAGCAGGACACCAAGACGTACACGACACGCGACGTCGTATGCGGCAGGACGGTGTCGACTCCGGCGGCGCCGGCGTTGGTGTGTCTGATTTTCCAGGGCCCGGTCAAGGCCGGACGTCGCGAGCTCACCGGCGGCTACTTCCTCCTGGAGACCGGGAGGCGCAAGACCCAGGTGGTGGACGTTCCGCGTCACCGCTATGCCTGCTTCGGCGATGCGGCCGCGCTGCATTTCCGTTGCCTCGCCGCGGCGCCACCGGGGGCCCCGGACAAGCCGCTCTAGCCGGAGAGGCCGAGCGGAACACATCCGGGGCGGCGCGTTCGTATTGTGTGCCGTCCGATGAGCTCGGAATCGACGCGAACCGCGGGTCTGATTAGGAAGGTTGTGCCGCCCGTCTGGGTACGGGGAGGCGGCCCGACACGTGAGCGCTTCAGCGCTTTGAGGCTCTCCGCACTCAGCTTCCTCATGCTGTTCGTGGAGCTGTCGCTGATCCGCTGGACGGCTGCCAACGACATTCATCTCGCGTATCTGACGAACTTCGTGTTGCTGGCGAGCTTCCTGGGGATCGGGCTCGGTTTCCTGCGCGCGCGCAAGGGACCGGACCTGCTGCCGTGGGCGCCGATCTTCCTGGCCCTCATGGTCGGCTTCGTGCTCGTGTTCCCCGTCACGGTTAACCTCGACACGGGCAAGCTCACGGGCGCCTTCGGGTGGACCGCCGCACCGCGGTGGGTCGAGCTCACAGTGACCTTCGGCCTGACGGTCGCCATCATGGCCGCCATCGGCCATGGCGTGGCGCAGCAGTTCGTGCGCTTCCAGCCGCTGGCGGCCTACCGGCTCGACCTCCTAGGCTCGCTCGCGGGCACTGCCCTGTTCCCGCTGCTGTCGTTCTTGGATCTGCCGCCGATCTGGTGGGGGGCGATCGTGACGGTGCTCCTGATCGCTCTCCTCGGGCCACGCTGGCAGATTGGCGCGCTCGTCGTGGTTCTCGCGCTGCTCGGGTATGAGTCCGCGCGTCCGACCGAGCACTGGTCGCCCTACTACAAGATCACCGCCTCGTACGCGCCGGTCGAGAACCTCGACGGGGTCCCCACGCACGGCGTGCTCTCGGTGAAAGCGAACAACATCCCGCATCAGACGGCCTACCCGGTGTCCGCGCTGAAGCGGATCGAGCGCTTCTATTTCTTCCCCTACCGGCATCTGGCGCGCCCCCCGCGCAACATGTTGATCGTCGGCGCCGGCACCGGGAACGACGTGGCGGTCGCGCTCTCGGAAGGCGCGAAGCACATCGACGCGGTCGAGATCGATCCGGAAATCCAAGCCCTCGGTCGGCGCTATCACCCCGACCATCCGTACCAGAGCCCGCGTGTCAGCGTGCACATCGACGACGGCCGCGCGTTCGTCGAGGACACGCACAACCGTTATGACCTGATCGTGTTCGCCCTGCCTGACTCGCTCACCCTGTTTGCCGGCCAAGGCGTCCTCCGGCTCGAGAACTACCTGTTCACGAAGGAGTCGATGCAGCGAGTGCGCTCGCTGCTCATGCCCGGCGGCACGTTCGCGATGTACAACTACTACGAGAGCTGGCTGCGCGACCGCTACGCCGGCACTCTGGCGACCGTCTACGGCCGCGTGCCCTGCGTCGAGGTGGGCGATGCGTTGGGCGGCCGGCAGCAGGCCGTCCTGACCGAGAGCCTCGCCCCGATCCGTCGCTGCTCCACGTTCTGGCGGGCGATTCCGGTCAGGGAGCCCACCGATGACTACCCGTTCCCATACCTGCCGCACCCACAGATCCCCGCCTTCTACTGGCATACCCTCGTGCTCATGCTCGGCGCAGCGGTGCTGCTGATCGGGATCGCCGGCGGCGGCCCGCGCGCTGCGTACGGCGGCATGCTCCGCTATGTCGATCTCGCCTTCATGGGCGCCGCCTTCCTGCTCCTCGAGACAAAGAACGTGGTCCAGTTCGCCCTTCTGTTCGGAACAACCTGGTTGGTGAACGCGCTCGTGTTCGTCGGCGTACTCCTCGCCGTGTGGGCGGCGATCGAGACCACGAGGCGACTGCGTCTACCCCCTGCCCCGGTCCTATACGTTCTGCTGGCCGCGGCGCTCGCCGTCGCGTGGGCCGTCCCGCAGGAGTCGCTCCTCGCCCTCTCGCCCGTGCCGCGCTTCTTCGCCGCGACGGCGATCGCGTTTGCCCCCATCTACGTCGCCAACCTCATCTTCGCCCAGCGCTTCGCCGATGTCGGCTCGTCCACGGTTGCGTTCGCCGCCAACCTCCTCGGCGCGATCATCGGGGGGGCTCTCGAGTACCTCTCGCTGCTCGCCGGTTACCGCTTCCTGCTCGTAGTCGTGGGCATCCTCTACGCCTGCGCATTCGTCTCGAACCGGGTGCTACTGGCCATGCCCAGAACACAATCCAGAGCAGTTGCAGCCGCCAGCGAAGCCTGAGGTCGCCGCCCGCTGGTCGCGACGAGGGTTTCCTGGCTCCCGTCGATCGTGTGATCCTGGAAGCTCGGCTTGGGCACGCCCTGGGCGGTCAGCAATCCTCCACTGCTGGCTGGCGGATCGTCGCACGCGTGCACCCAGCCGAGTGCATGGATCCTCGGCCACTGGTAGCTGAACGGATTGTGGGCGGAGCCGGGTCGATTCTCCCGGCCCGATCGCAGGGCCTCACTCTCCCGCCGAACTGATCACCGCAAGCGTGTCGCCGGTGGCCACCGAGGCACCGACCGCGACCGGGAGCTCTGCGACCACGCCGGCCTTGTGCGCGGTGATCTCGTTCTCCATCTTCATCGCCTCGATCACCGCCACCAGTGCACCCTCCTCGACCGCGGCGCCCTGCTCGACCGCGACCTTGAGGACGGTCCCCTGGAGCGGGGAGGTCAGAGCGTCGCCGCCGCCACCACCGCCACCGCGCGCGCTGTCGCTGCGCCGGGGCGCCCGCCGGGTCGCCACCGCTCCCTCGGCCGCGGCAGGGGCACCGCCGTTGGCCCCTGCGCCGGCCATTGGCGGACCGATCACCTTCACGTCGAAGCGCTTGCCCGACACCTCAACGGTGTAGCTCTGCTGGACCGTCTCCCCGTCCTCGGCGGCGTCCTTTTCCTCCTTGGGGAAAGCGAGCTGTCTCAGCCATTCGCGGTCCTCGATCAGGTCGCGGCAGGTCTCGGCGTCGTGCCACTGACGGGTCTGGAGGATCGCCTGGTGAAACGGCAGTAGCGTCTTGAGCTTCTCGATCTGGTACTCGCCGAGCGCGCGCACCATGCGCGCGGTGGCCTGCTCGCGGTCGACGTCCCACACGATCAGCTTGGCCACCATCGGGTCGTACATCGGCGAGATCTCCGAGCCTGCCTCGACGCCGGAGTCGACCCGCACACCGGGCCCGGCCGGCTCGCGATATCCGCCGATCGGGCCCGGCGCGGGCGCGAAATTCTTCGATGCGTCCTCGGCGTTGATCCGGCATTCGATGGCGTGACCGCGCAGCTCGACGTCCTCCTGCTTGATGCTCAGGGGGTCGCCGGCCGCCACCCGGATGCCCTCCTTGACGATGTCGACCCCAGTCACCATCTCGGTCACGCAGTGCTCGACCTGCACGCGCGTGTTCATCTCCAGGAAGAAGTACTCGCCCTCCTGGAGCAGGCCCTCGATCGTGCCGGCGCCGGTGTAGTTGACGGCCGCGGCCGCCTCGGTGGCGATCTTGCCGATACGCGAACGTAATTTGGCGTCCACCGCGGGCGCCGGCGCCTCCTCGATCAGCTTCTGGTGGCGGCGCTGCAGCGAGCAGTCGCGCTCGCCGAGGTGGATCACGTTGCCGTGCGTGTCGGCCAGGACCTGGACCTCAACGTGGCGCGGATCGGGCAGGTAGCGCTCCAGGTAGACCGTGGCGTCGCCGAAGAACTTCTCGCCCTCGCGCGCGGCGCCCTCGAAGGCGTCCCCCAGCTTGGACTCCTCCAGGGCCACGCGGAAGCCCTTGCCGCCACCGCCGCCGGCCGCCTTGACCGCCACCGGATAGCCGATCGTCTCATCGATGATCTTCTTGGCCTCGTCGATCGTGCTCACCGGCTCGGTGGTCCCCGGCACGATCGGGACCCCGGCCTTGGCCATCAGCTCGCGGGCCCGCGTCTTCGAGCCCATGGCCTCGATGGCCGAGGCCGGCGGGCCGATGAACGTGATCCCGGCCTTTTCCAGGGCGGCGGCGAACGCGGCGTTCTCGGCCAGGAACCCGTAGCCGGGGTGCACCGCCTCGGCTCCCGAGCGTCTCACGGTGTCGATCAGCTTGTCGATGGCCAGATAGCTCTCGGCGGCCGGCCCCGGGCCGAGGAGGAACGCCTCGTCGGCGCGCTTGACGTGGACCGCGTCGCGATCGAGCTCGGAGTACACCGCCACGGTGGCGATCCCGAGCTCCTCGCAGGCGCGCATGATGCGGACCGCGATCTCGCCGCGGTTGGCGATGAGCACTTTCGAGAACATGCGGCGCGGGACTTTAGAGGCTTGCTCGCTGCTACGGTCCCACTGTGCCCCGCCGGGAGGCGATTCTCGATCCGACCGGTCTGGTCGGCGCGTCGCGTAGCGCGACGCTCGCTCCGCGCGTGAGCGATCTCGCGGGCATCCGGCTCGGCCTGCTGGACAACGCCAAGGCGAACGCCGCGCGCGTGCTCCAGACGCTGGCCGAGCAGCTCCGCGCTCAGCATCACGTGGGCGAGGTGAGGACCTTCACGAAGTCGTACTTCGGCACGCCCGTGGAGGAGGACCGCGCCCAGGAGATCGCGCAGAGCTGCGACGCGGTGATCGCCGGGGTGGGCGACTGAGGCTCCTGCTCGGCGGCCAGTTTGGCCGACGGAATCGTGCTGGAGCGGGCGGGCGTACCGACGGTGTCGGTGTGTACCGACGCGTTCGTAGTGCCGGCGCGGGCGATGGCTGACGTGCTCGGCCATCCCGACTTCCAGTTCGTCACCATCCCCCACCCGATCGCCAGCCTGAGCCCGGCCGAGCTCGACGCGAACGTGAGGGCCGTGGTCGGCGATGTGGTCCGGATTCTGAGTCAGGCATGACCGGCGCGCCCGAGCTCCCGGTCGTCGAGATCGACGAGGTCCGCCGGATCATGGAGGACTACTTCGAGCGCGGCTGGACCGACGGGCTGCCGGTCATGCCGGTCACCGATTCGATCCTCGCCGAGTTCCTTGCGCAGACCAGCCGCCCCGCGGATGACCTGCTTCTCGCCATGCCGCACCTGAGTCGTGCCTGCACGGTGCGGCTGGCCGCGATCAACGCCGCGATGGCAGGCTGCCGACCCGAGTACTTCCCGGTCGTGCTGGCCGCCTTCTCGGCGCTTAGGGCCGAGGGCTATGTCACCCGCGCGATCTGGCAGAGCACCACCGGGACCGCGCCGATGCTCCTGGTCAACGGGCCGATCCGCGAGCAGATCGGCCTCAACAGCGCCGGCAACGTGTTCGGTTCAGGCTTCCGCGCGAACGCCACGATCGGCCGGGCGATCCGCCTGACCGCGATCAACGCGTTCGGTCTGCACCCGGGCGAGCTCGATCAGGCCACCCAGGGCACTCCGGCCAAGTACAGCGCGTGCATCGCCGAGAACGAGGAGCAGTCGCCGTGGCCGGCCTTCCACGTCGAGCACGGCTTCGAGGCCGACGTGAGCACCGTGACCGCGATGACGATTCGCTCGGTGGCCCATATCGAGGCGCGGCACACCACGGTCCCCGAGCAGCTGGCGCTCGACTTCGCGAACACGATCTCGCGCATCGGCGCGCTCATCCACGAGACGACCAGCGCGTGCATCGCCCTCGGCCCCGAGCACGCCGCGCTGCTTGACCGGGCCGGCTGGGGCAAGGACGAGTTGCGGCGCTACGTCTACGAGCACGCGGTCGTCTCCCGTGAGCTGCTCGTGGCGACCGGCAAGGATGCGGTCTCGGGCAAGACGCGCTGGCGCCTGTCCTCCGCGCACTCCGACGCCGTCCCCGACAGTACGCCCGATGCTGATGAGGTCCGGGTGGTGGGCTCCGAGCAGGCGATCCAGATCGTGGTGACGGGAGCTCACAACGCCGGGGTATCGGCGGTGATCGAGACCTTCGGCCCGCGCGGCGGGCCGCCGGCGATCGCCGCGCTGGACCCGGCTCCCACCCCTTCCTGAAGGTATGCGCCCTGCCGGCGCAACTCGCCCTGGAGCGTGGGCACGTCGACGGCACTCGTGGGGACGCCCGACCGGGCGGCAAGCGCCGCGGCCACCCCGGCGGCCTGCCCGGTCAGCCAGCACTGGGGGATCTCGCGCATGAAGGCCTGGGTCTGGGGGTCGCACGCCATGTGGCGACCGGGGGCCAGCAGGTTGTCGAGGTCTCGCGCGACGAGCGCGCGATAGGGCACCGAGACGTTGGCGAACTTCTGCGAAGGCGAGGGCGAGACTCCGATCTCGTCTTCGAATACCTTGGCGGCGCGCCAGTCCTCGCTGGTCAGCTTGTGGCGGCCCACCAGCCGGCGGGTGTGCCGCACGCCGATCTGGGGCGCCGAGAGCATCAGCCAGGCGTGCTCGAATCCGGGCGCGTGCCGGCGGAAGTAGTCGAGGTGAGCGATCATCCGGCGGCGTGACTCCACCTCGACGCGGGTGAGGTCGGCCACGTCGACGCCGCTGTAGCCGGTCAGTCTCGGCCCGAGGAACAGGGCCACCTCGTTGCGCCAGGAGACGACCGGTCGCTCCACGAAGGTGAGCTCGTCGCCGGCGGCGGCCATCAGCTCTCGATGGGCCTGGGGATCTGACCGCTTGAACGCCAGCCACCGAGCGAAGTCGACCCCGGCCCACAGCCATCCGGTGTTCAGGCAATGGGCGATCCCGCCCCCGCCGGCCTTGGCGTCGGCCTCGAACTCGAGTGCGGCCCGCGCGGCCAGGTCGAGATCGCCGGTGGCATCGACAACCACGTCGGCCAGCACGGCACCGCGCCCCTCCTTGCTCTCGAAGCTAACGCCGCGCAGGCGGCGCTCGGAGTCGAGCAACGGCTCGCACACCCAGCTGTGCAGCAGCAGCTTGGCGCCGGCCTCGATCAGCATCTCGGCCGAGAGGTGCTTGAGCGGTTCGGGATCGATCATCGGCGACCAGGTCACCGTGTCGCGGAAGGCGCCCTGGCGCTCGCGCCAGTGGGCCACGGACTCGGGCTCGGTCGATCCCCACTGCTCGCGCGGAGCGCCGGCGACCGCGCTCTCTCCGAGCCGGTCGAGGACCTCCTGCCCGATCCCGGAAATCACCAGCCGCCCGCTCCAGTCGGTCATCCGGTCGATCCAGATGACCAGCCCGCCGGTGGATAGGCCGCCCAGGTGGTTGTAGCGCTCGAGCAGCAGGACCTCGGCGCC
>JAFAYP010000156.1 GCA_019240305.1 Solirubrobacterales bacterium | reverse complement strand
AAGCCGGCGCCACGGTCGAATTGAAGTAATGCTCCGAGGGGAGTGATCGATTTGGTCGCAATAGGAGGCACAAATCGATCACCCCCTCAGGTCGGGACGGCGGATAGGTTTGCGGCCGTGAGTGGTTGGGGCCGGGACACCCTGTCGGTGACCGTCGACGATGGGCGTGTGCTCGAGGTCGTACTGGCCGGCCCTGAGGACGGCCGGCCGGTGTTCATCCATCACGGCACACCGGGCGCGGCTGAGCTCTTCGAGCTGCGGGTCGCGGCCGGCGCAGAGCGCGGCCTGCGCCATGTCTCCTATTCGCGTCCCGGCTATGGCGGTTCCGGGCGGCACCCCGGGCGAGCGGTGGCCGACTGCGTCGCGGACGTCGTGGCCATCGCCGACGCGCTCGGCTATGAACGCTTCTACACGGTCGGCGGCTCCGGTGGCGGGCCGCATACGATCGCCTGTGCCGCGCTGGCTCCCGAGCGGGTGATCGCGGCGGCCTCGATGGCCTCGCCCGCCCCGGCGGACGCCGAGGGCCTCGACTGGACGGCGGGCATGGGCCAGGAGAACGTGGACGAGTTCGCGGCCGCGCGCGGCCCGGACGCCGGGCTCGAGAGCTTCCTCGAGCGCCAGGCCGCGCCGATGGTGGGGGCGTCTCCCGAGCAGATCATCGAAGCGCTCGGCGAGCTGGTCTCCGAGGTCGACCGCCGGGCGCTGAGTGGCGCCTTCGGCGAGTCGATCGCGCGCGAGGTCGACCGGGCCCTGTCGAACGGCGTACTGGGGTGGTTCGACGACGACCGGGCGATACTCGGCGACTGGGGCTTCGACCTGAGTGACATCCGCGCGCCCCTGTCGATCTGGCACGGCGCTCAGGATCGCTTCGTGCCGATCGCTCACGGGGAGTGGCTCGCCGGGCACGTGCGCGCCGACGCTCACCTCCGTCCCGATGACGGCCACCTCTCGCTAGTGCTGAGCGCCTACGGCGAGATTCTCGACGCCCTGCTCGAACACTGAGCCGTCCCTGCCGGACCCCAGGAATCGGACGGTTGTGCCTGCGTACGGGGTTGCCGGAACGTGTCGGACCCCCTACACTCCCCGCGTCAGCCAATAGCCGTAGCCGCCCAAGTACAGCGGCGCCGCGCCACATACGCGGCGATCCGGGGGCGGGGTCCGTGAGTGCTGACCGTCCTGCACAGGGCACCGATGCCGTGTGCTATCTTTGATGGTCGCGCTTCGTGGGGACGACGTGCCCTGAGAAGCGCTGATCTGCCTCCCTCTCGACCGTTTCCGAGGAGTCGCCGTCTTGGCAACCGCTCACGCCCCCCGGACGCGCCGGAGCTTCGCGCGTCTGAACAAGGTCCTTGAACTCCCCAACCTCATTGACATTCAGCGCAGGTCCTTCGAATGGCTCACCGACCCCGACGGCGGTGGCCTGCGCGAGACGATCGACGACATCTCGCCGATCGAGGACTACACCGGCAACCTCGCCGTCCAGTTCGGCGACTTCACCTTTGACGAGCCGGTGGCGGACCTCGAGCAGTGCCGCGAGAAGGATCTGACCTACGCGCGCCCGCTCACCGTCACGGTCGCGTTCATCAACCGGGAGACCGGTGAGATCCGCGAGCAGTCGGTGTTCATGGGCGATTTCCCGTGGATGACCGAGCGCGGCACGTTCATCATCAACGGCACCGAGCGCGTGGTGGTCACGCAGCTGGTCCGCTCCCCGGGCGCCTATGTGATGGAGCCCAAGGATCGCGAGAAGCAGGTGTTCATCGCGAACCTGATGCCGGCTCGCGGCTCGTGGCTCGAGCTCGAGATCGACAAGAAGGGCCGGGTCTACGTCCGCATCGACCGTAAGCGCAAGCTGCCGGTCACCGTGCTGCTGCGCGCGATGGGCTACGCCTCCGACGAGGAGATCCTGAACCTCTTCGACAACTCGCTCTACATCCGCTTGACGCTCGACTCCGACCCCGAGATGGTCCGCAGCGAGGAGGGCTCGCTGATCGAGCTGTTCAAGAAGCAGCGCCCGGGCGAGCCGCCCTCGGTC
>JAFAYP010000101.1 GCA_019240305.1 Solirubrobacterales bacterium | reverse complement strand
CTGATGCCCGAGCTCGACGCTCGCATCCACGCCGGGGAGAAGGTGGTGGACGGCAAGCCCCCGGGCTCGTGGCCCAAGATCAAGACCAAGCCCGACGTCCGGCTACTCGGCGGGGAGCGGATCGGCAGCCTCGAGGTCATCCCGACGCCCGGGCACACCCCCGGACACGTCTCGTTCCTCGACACCCGCGACCGCACGATCGTCGTCGGCGACACGTTCACCTCGATCGGCGGCCTCGCCGTGTCGAACCACTTCTACCTGCGCTTTCCCCTCGCGGCGGTGGCCACCTGGGACAAGGCCAAGGACCTGGAGTCGGCCAAGCGGCTGCGCGAGCTTGCACCCACCATGCTGGTCGTCGGCCACGGTGGACCGGTCCGCGATCCGGGGCCGGCCATGGACAGGGCGATCTCCAGCGCGGCCGGCTGAGCAGCCCGGCGGGGCCCGCCTTGGCCTACACGTTCACCAAGGTCCACCACGACGGCCGCGACGACGTGGTCGCGGTCGAGGAGCCGCTCGAGATCCGCGTGGACGGCAGGCCACTGACCGTCACGATGCGTACGCCAGGGCACGACGAGGAGCTCGCGCTCGGCTTCCTCTACGGCGAGGGGCTGATCGAAACCCCACGCGAGGCGGGTCCGACCGAGGATTTCGCGGGCAACATCGTCGAGGTCGCGGGGCCGCTGGCCCGCGATCCCGGGGAGCGCCGCTTCTACACCACCTC
The DNA here is from genome assembly GCA_019240305.1 of Solirubrobacterales bacterium. GTDB lineage: Bacteria > Actinomycetota > Thermoleophilia > Solirubrobacterales > Solirubrobacteraceae > Palsa-465. The sequence goes on along the minus strand of JAFAYP010000101.1, from coordinate 5,569 downwards.
ATCGTGCGGGGTGTGCGGCAAGGGCGCGCTCGAACAGGTCGCCGTGCACAGTGCCGCGCTCCCCGAGGGCCCCACGGTGCCCCGCGCGCTGCTGGCCGCCCTGCCCGACCGCCTCGTCCAGCCCGCCTTCGAGCGCACCGGCGGGGCGCACGCCACCGGCCTGTTCTCCGCCGACGGCGAGCTGCTGCTGGCCCGCGAGGACGTGGGGCGCCACAACGCGATGGACAAGGTGATCGGTCGTGCGCTGCTCGACGGCCTGGTCCCGCTCGGCGAGCGGATCCTGTGCGTGAGCGGCCGGCTGTCGTTCGAGCTCGTCCAGAAGGCGGCGGTGGCCGGCGCGCCGATCCTGGTCGGCGTGGGCGCGGCCAGCTCGCTGGCGATCTCGCTGGCCGACGATCGCGGGATGACGCTGTGCGGCTTCGCCCGGCGCGGCCGCACGAACGTGTACACGCGTCCCGAGCGCGTCCGCGACGACTGAGCCTAGCCCGGCGCGACGAGCTCGACCAGGCGAACCAGCTCCTCCTCGGAGCTCCAAGCCCCGACCGAGACCCGCACCAGCCCGAGCGACGGGATGCTGCGCACGACCACCCCCTCCTCGGACAGCCGCGCGACCTCGGCCTCCGCGTCGGCAGCCGCCCACGACACCAGCGTGGAGCGCCCGCGCGGGCGGACCGTGAGCCCCCGCTCGGTGAGTCGATCCGATAGCCACCCGGCCAGACCGGCGGCGCGGTTGTGCACCCAGTCCCACCCCGCCGCCTCGAGCACGCCGAGCGAGGCCAGCGCCCAGGCGCTTCGCAACCCGGCCGGGAACCCGTGGTCGAGCCGGGCCGTGCCCTCGGCCCACTCGGAGTCGAGCGCGTCGTGGGCATCGGCCAGGGAGCTGTACCCCGGCCACGGCACGAGCAGCTCCTCGAGCCGGTCGGGGCGCACGTACAGGGCGCCGCTCCCCTCGGGTCCGCACAGCCACTTCTGGCCCGAGCCGGCGTAGAAGTCGCAACCGAGCGCGTGGACGTCGACGGGGACGGCGCCCAGCGACTGAGCGGCGTCGAGCAGGACCGGCACGCCGGTGGCCACGAGCGCGGGGACGTCGGCCACCTCGCCGCCCACCCAGGAGACGTGCGAGCAGGCGATTAGCCGGGTCGAAGCGGAGACCGCGCCTGCGAGCTCGGCGAACGGCGCGACGCGGATCTCCACTCCGTGGCGTCGACGCGCGCGGGCGAGCGGCGCGAGCAGCCCGGGATGCTCCTGATCGGAGGTCACGATCTCGTCCCCTGGGCGCAGGTCGAGCCCGCCGATCACCGTGTTGACCCCGTCGGTCGTCGAGCCCGTGAGCGCCACCTCGGATGGCTGGGCGCCGAGCACCGCGGCGTAGCCGGCGCGCGCCCGGTCGCGCAGGCTGATCGTCTCCTCGAAGTACTGGCGGCCGCAGCGTCCGCCGTCCACCTCGAGGTCGATCCGCTGGTGCACGACGTCGGCCGCCGCCCGGGGCAGGGGCCCCTCGGTTCCCGCGTTCAGGTAGGAGACCCGGTCGAGCACCGGGAACTGAGCCCGGAAGGCCGCCGGGTCGGGTGGACTGCTCACGCCCTGGCTATTTAGCAGACGCCTTGGCGCCGGACCTCTTCGAGGCGGAGGACGCCTTCCCGTTCGACGTCTTGGCCTCCTCGTCCTCGGCCGGCTCGGCCAGTTCGCGCTTGAGGACCTTGCCGGTCGGATTGCGCGGCAGCTCGTCCAGGAACACGACCTCACGGGGGACCTTGTAGTTGGCCAGGTTCTGCTTGACATAGTCCTTGGCCTCGTCCTCGCTCAGCTCGGCGCCGTCGCGCAGCACCACGAACGCCTTCAGGCGCTGCCCGAACTTCTCGTCATCGACGCCGATGGCGGCCGCCTCGACGATGTCGTCGTGCGCGCCGAGCAGCTCCTCAACCTCGGCCGGGAACACGTTCTCGCCGCCCGAGACGATCATCTCGTCGTCGCGGCCGTCGATGTAGAGCCGGCCCTGATCGTCGAAGTGGCCGACGTCGCCGGAGGCCATCAGCCCCTGCAGCATGTCCTTGTTGCCGCCGCCGGTATAGCCCTCGAACTGCGACAGGTTGCCGACGAAGATCCGCCCGCACTCGCCCGCCGGCACCTCGTTGCCGCCCTCGTCGAACAGCTTCACGATCGACCCGCGAACGACCTTGCCGACGGTGCCCGGCTCGTCCGCGAGGTCCTCGGGCGTGGCGATCGTGGCGTAGGCGATTTCGGTCGAGCCGTACAGGTTGTAGACCACGGGGCCGAATGCCTTCATCGCCCGCTCGGAGAGATCGGCCCCGAGCGCCGAGCCGCTGACGAAGATGATCCGCAGTGCTGAGGTGTCACGCTGCTTGATGGCCTCCTCGCCGAGATCGAGCGTCCGCGACAGCATCACGGGGACCATGACCATCGCGGTGGCCTTGTGCTCCTCAAGGCTGTCGAGCGTGGTCTCGGGATCGAATCGCCGGCGAACCACGAGCGTCGAGCCCAGGCCCACACCAACGATCGCCTGCATGAACCCGAGCGCATGGAACATCGGTACGCACAGCTCGGTTATCTCGTGCGCGCGGAACGGCACCTTGCTGAGCAGGCCGCCGATCAGCGACAGGGAGCGTGGGTCGGAGCGCGGCGCGCCCTTGGGCGTGCCAGTGGTGCCGCTGGTCAGGATCGTGATCTTGGGCCACTCGTCTGGCTTGGGCGGGCCGCTCGTGTCGCCACCCTGGATCAGCGCCTCGAGCGTGTCCTCGCCATCGTCCTCAGCCCACGCCCGGAACCGGCCCCGCGGCGGGTCGTCGATGCCCTTCAGCGTGTCGGAGTACTCATCGTCGTAGACGAGCAGGTCGGTGCCCTCGCGCTCGGCCACCTCCCTGATCTGAGGCCCGGCGAACGACGTGTTGAGCAGCACGATGCGCGCGCCGCATTTGGCGGCCGCGAACACCGCCTCGAGAAAGCCGCGGTGGTTGCGTGCGAGGATCGCCACGCCCTCGCCGGACTCCAGCCCGTTCTCGCGCCACGCATTGGCCAGGGCGTTGGTGCGCTCGTCGAGCTCTCTGTAGCTGAGCTCCCCGCGCTCGTCGATCATCACCAGTCGGTCGCCGTGACGCACCCCGCCGGCCACGACCGCGCCACCGAGCAGCCCGTAACGCTGGAAGGCGAGTGCGAGCTGGGGCACCCGATGCGGCGGCTCGGGGCCGATCAGGCCGCTGCGGATGCACAGGGCGGCGAAGTACGCCTCGTAGCCGGCGCGCTCGGCGAGTTTGGCGGCGCCACCGATTAGCCCTTTGGGATCAAGCGCGGCGCTGATGATGGCCTTGGGGTCGAGGTTGACGATGGGACTCTCCTCCTTACATTCCTCGGGAAGGTTCCTCCGCGCTTTGGCGTCGTGCTCGGTGGACTCCCAAAACTTTATGCGTACCGCGGGAAGCCGCTAAATATTCGCGCGTGGCGTGTCGGCGCGAGCCGGGTGCTCGTACCGTGCCAAGCGCACAAGCTCGCTGCCGACGGTTGCAGCGATAACAGAGCGCTGCCGCCGACCCCACGCGGCGGCGGCGCTCCCTGATCGTCGGTGAATCGTTTGCTGTCTCATGGGTAGTAACCCTTGCGATGGCCGGCAAGCTCATCATGCTGCCGCTGCGAGTCTGGCTCGGTTCCGCGCGCCTGCTCACCCGTGCCGCTGGTGGCGCGGCGGGGAAGGCGGTGTCGCTGGCGGGTCAGGCGATCGGCGTGACGTCGCCCAACGGATCCGACCACGGGTATCGTCGTGCTCCGGCAACCGCCGAGCCGCCTTGGCGAGAGGAGTCGATCGAAGAGCCGGTCTCGCCCGTCGACGTCGAGCATCCTCATCAGGAGGCCGAGCGTCGTCCGGCTCCCACGCGGCCCCGGGAGACCCCGCGCGTTCGCCCAGTGTCAGCGGTCCGGCCCCCGGAGGTGGATCTCCAGGCGCCGGTGGTCGCCGAGCCCGTTCACGTCTCCGAAGAGCCCGAGCTGGTTCGGGAGGAGGCCGAGCCGGGTGCCGAGGACGGCGCTGGAGCCCGCATCACCGTGATGGAACCGTGGAACGGGTACGCGCAGATGAACGCGCGAGAGGTGATCGCGCGTGCCCGGCAGGCCGGCGCCGCCGAGCTGGCCGCCGTGAGGCTCTACGAATCGCGCCACCGGAGCCGCCAGACCGTGCTCGCCGCGGTCGACCGCCAGCTGAAGCTCGTTGGCGGCCCCAACCGGGCTTGACCCGTACCCGCCTAGGAAAGGAACCATTGACATGGCTCAAGGAAAGACCCTGAACGAACGCGACACCAAGCTGGTTAGGTGGCTCGGCGAAGCGCACGGCAAAGAGGCCGAGCTCGAGGCCGACTTGACCGCGCATATCGCCATGACTCAGAAGCCGGCCTACAAGAAACGCCTGCAGCAGCACCTCAAGGAGACACGTGACCACAAGCGTCGGGTCGCCTCGCGCATCAAGCAGCTCGGAGGCCCCACCGGTCAAAACCTGATTGCGGCCAGCGGCTCGGCCATGGGCGAGGTCGCGGGCAAGACCGTGGCCGCCGTCAAGGGCCAGGTCGGCGTCGCTCGTGCGCTCGTCACCGAGCAGGCCGAGACGCATCTGCGCAACGCCCAGGAGGAGCTCCGCGAGGAGCACGTCGAGATCGCGCTTTACACGCGGATCGAGGTGTTCGCGACGCAGGTCGGCGATCGCGAGACCGCTCTGCTGGCGCGGAGCATCCGGCGCGACGAGGAGCGGATGGCGAAGTTCCTCACCTCCGAGCTCGAGCGCCTGGTCAAGGAGATCGTCCGGGCCGAGATCCCGCGCGACCAGCGCGCCGCCACCCGGCGCCAGTCGACCCGTTCGAGCACCCGGTCGCGGTCGCGCGCGAGCACCAGCCGAGCGAACCCGAGCAGTCGCTCGCGCTCGAGCTCCTCGCGGTCCGGCTCCTCGCGGGCCGGCGCTTCCCGGTCGAGCTCCTCGCGATCCAGTTCCGCGCGCAGCGGCGGATCAGCCCGTGCGCGCGCTCGCGCCGGCGCGCGGAGCTAGCGCCCTCAGCCGCTGTCGAGCACGGCGAGCCGCAGCCCCGCCCCGACCGGGACGACGGTCTGGGTCAGTCGCGGCTCGCGCTCGATGAGCGCGGTGAACTCCACGAGCTCGTGCGCGTGCGAGCGCACGTTGTCGATCGCGAGCACGCCGCGCGGGGCCAGCGTCCGCAGCAAATCCGGCAGATAGCCGGGATAGGCCGGGCGCTCGGCGTCGAGGAACACGAACTCCCAGGCGCCGTCGGCACCCCCGGCGAGGACCACGCCGGCGTCCTCGGTCCGCAGCTCAACGCGGTCTTCGAGCTCGGCCGCCGCCAGGTTGGCCCGCGCCTGCTCGGTCCGCTGCGGGTCGAGCTCGATGCTGAGGACGTGGCCGCCGGTGCTTTGCGCCGCGTCGGCCAGCCAGATCGTCGAGTAGCCATTCGAGGTCCCCAGCTCGAGGATGCGACGCGCCCCGACAGCCCGGATCAGCACCCCGAGGAGCTCGGCTGTGTCGGGTTCGACGTTGCGGTAGCGATCCAGGCGATCGGCC
>JAFAYP010000022.1 GCA_019240305.1 Solirubrobacterales bacterium | reverse complement strand
CAGCTGGACGTTGTGCTTGACGTCAGCTGCTGTGAGGGTGTATCTCGGGCCGGTCGCGCCCACGATGTCCAGGCACTCCCTGTCGAGCTCGGTGCACCGCTGCCACTGATACGAGTAGGCCGTTGGGCTGCCCGACCAGGTGCCGTTGCTCGCCGGCAGCACCGACTGCTCGATCGGCGCCACATCGGGATCCAGGATCACCGGCGCAGCCGTGCTCACTGGGCACCCGGGATGCGCGCATGAGCGCGGTGCCCCCGGCGGCGCCACGGCAGCCTCGGCGTGCGGTCGGCTAACGCTCGGCGGGCGCAGGCGCTCGGGATGCCGAGCCTGGCCCCCACATGCCGTGACCAACAGGACGGTGAGGAGGGCGGCACCGAGGAGATTGGCTCGCGCGCGCGTGGGGGAGCGCCACAGCCCGGACCGCCTCATCGTCGTCAGCTTGACCCGCGTTGCGCCGAAGCGGGGGCGAGAGCGGCGCCGGATACCGGGACGGATCGGGCGCGCCGGGGGAGAAACGGAGCTACTCGCCGAATGAGCATGGCGACGTCATCCCACGCTCCGCCCGAGAGGGCGCGCAGCGCGAGCAGATAGGCAGTCCCGCCAGCAAGTCCAGCGATCACCAGCACAGCCGGTCTCGGAAGCTCGGTACTGAGAGAGACGCGTACCGCCATCGTCACGGCGAGCATTGGGGCGCTTGCGCAAAGCGCGGGGCCGAGATCTCGGAAGATCTGAGTGCGGGGCACCCCGATTGCCGAGTGCAACAGAACCGTGTAGGCGAGCACCAGCGAGACGACCTGGAAGCCGCTGACGCAGATGCATACCACGGTCAGGCCGTAAGCCCCCGCGACCCAGACCGTCGCGCCGTAGAGCACCGTCTCGACGAGCGAGAACACGAACATGGCCCGCGGCCGACCGGCCGCGAGCACGCTCGGACTGGTGAGATTTCGGACGCAAGACGCCATCCCCGCGACGGCGAGGATCTGCGCCGGAAGCACGGCCGGCGCCCACCGCGCGCCAAACACCCATGGCATCAGCGTGGGGGCGAGTGCGATGAACAGCGTGAGCATCGGGTACACGAGCACCACGTTGGTGCGGACAATGCGCAGCCGCAGCGCCAGGCGCCGCGCCGAGTCTTCGGTGCGGGTGAAAACGGGGAAGGCGATGCGCGCCACGATGCCGCTCAGCCGCCGCTCGTACTCGACCCCGATCGTAAACGCCCGGTAGTAGAAGCCGACGCCGATCGCCGGAAGTCGCACACCCAGGATCAGGTAGTCGATGTTGCGGTACCAGACCCCGGCAAAGCCGGCGGCGCTGGCCGGCACTCCGAAGCCCAGGATCTCGCGCATCTGCTTGGAATGCCAGCGCGGCCAAACAAAGGACTCCGCGCTGATGTAGCCGGCCATCACGACAATCTGCCCGGCTAGCACCCCCAACACATAGGCCTTCGCGCCGAGCCCCGGAATGGCAAGCCCGACCGAGACGAGCGCCGAGACGAGCCCGCCGGCAAACTCCGCCATGCCGATACGCGGGAACCGGAGCTCCCGTTGCAGCCTGGCCTGCGGCACGATGGACACCCCGGCGACGGCGAACGCCGGAGCGAATAAGCGGAATAGCTCGCTCGTGCGGGCACCGAACAGGGGTGTCGTCACGAATGGCACCACCAGCAGGGTCAACAGCGCCATTCCGACGCCGAGCATCAGACCCAGCAGGGTTGCGCTTTCGAGATGCTCGCGCGTGAGCCCGGCTCGCTGCACGAGGGGTGTGCCGATCGTCTCGTTGGCGAACATCAGGGCGAATTCGCTAACCACGATGGCGATTGCCAGCCTGCCGAACTCAGCCGGTGAGACCAGGCGTGCGAGCACCACGGCAGCGAGAACGCTGATCGCCTGGTCGAAGCCCTGCGTCAGCCCGAACCAGCGCACTCCTCGGAACGTCGCCTCACGCACCTCGTGGTTCGACAGGGACTGCTCGGACCCATCCATCGCCGCGTCAGCCCGGGCATCGCCGCAGGCGGCTTCGGACACCGTCTCGCTGGGTGCAATTGCCATCCGCAGAATCAACGACCGGCGGACTGGCCAGCTTTCGGACCGCGCGCCCGCTGGAAAGTCCGCGCAAGTCGCACGCGGGCCGGTCGTTGTATTGAGGATGACGAGCACGCCCGGTGCCGAGACCACGGCCGAGTCGATACGACCCCGGGGCCCAAAGATTCTGCTCTCGGTCCATAGCGCTTCACCGGGCGGGGCGGAGCGTATGGCGCTGGCCGAGGCGGAACATCTCAGCCGCTCGTTCGATCTGACCATATCCGTGCCGGAGGGCCCGCTGCGAGGCCGTTTCGCCCGCTACGGAACGGTTATCGACGGCACCGTCTCCCTCCCGTTGTGGGGAGGCTCCGCAGGCTCATGGCTCCGGCGGCTGGCACGCACCGTCAGAGACTCGGTTCGCCTGGCACGGGTGATCCGCCGCCAGGACATCAGGCTCGTGCTGACGAACAGCTCCGTCTCGGTTGCCCCAGTCCTGGCTGGCCGCCTGGCAGCGGTTCCCGTAATCGTCCATATGCGCGACGTGCCGGCCTCACGGTTGGCTTCCCGCGTTTTCCGGCTGCACGGCAGGATTGCCCAGACGGTCATCATCATCACCGGTGGGATGAGACACTTCTTCAAGGCAAAGTCTCGCGCGCGGATCGTGCAGATTCCCGACGGGATCGAGCTTCCAGGACCACGGGTCGGTGCGCCCCCACCGCGATCGTCGTCGAGCGCTGCGGAGCACCCGGTCCGGCTCTGTCTGATCGGCGGGATCGATCCACGCAAAGGTCAAGACATCGCCATCGAGGCGCTCGCTGAGCTGAAGGACCGCGGTGTCGACGCAGACCTCGACCTGGTAGGCCGTGAGATTGACACAGAATTCGCCGCAAGTCTCCGTGAGCGTGCCAATGACCTCGGCGTTGCGACACGCGTCACCTTCGTCGGCGAGCTCGCGGACGTGCCCGCCCACCTGCGTGACGTCGACATCGTGATTGCTCCGTCCCGGCGCGAATGGACCCCGCTGGCGCTGATGGAAGCGCTCGCGTTGGAGAAGCCCGTCGTCGCTGCGAACGTCGGCGGCGTGAGGGACGTCGTCAGCGATCACCAAACTGGACTCCTCGTGCCTCCGGAAGATCCACGACGGTTGGCCGATGCGGTCGTCGAGCTCGTCACCGATCCGTTCGAGGCGTCGGTCATGGCGTCGAACGGGCGCCAGTCCGTGGAAGCCGGGTTCTCACTGACCGGCACGCTGAGCGGCGTGGAACAGGAGGTTCACCACTGCTTGGTTGCACCCGCCCGACGCAAGCGCAAAGCCCCGCGGCGCGTTCTTTAGGCGCATGAGGCCTACCGAACTCGATAGCGGCATTCCCGACCTCAGCGTCCTCGTCGTGACCTACAACGGCCGCGAGAAAGCGCTGGCGACGCTCCGGTGTGCGCTCGCTGCGGCCGGTGCAGCGGACGTCGAGTGGATCGTGGTCGACAACGGATCGAAGGACGGCACTCCGGATGCGATCGAAGACGCGTTCCCTCAGGTGCGCGTGATCAGGAGCGAGAACCGGGGCTTCGCCGCAGGCAACAACGTCGGACTGCGCCTGGCGCGCGGACGGTATGTGCTGTTGCTGAATCCCGACGTCGAAGTGACTCATGGCAATCTGACCGAACTCATCGAGGCGATGGACAACCGGCCTGAGGTCGGGTTGGCGAGCGTGATCCAGCGCGCAGCGGATGGGAACCTGCAGCCGTCCATCCGGCGCTTTCCGTCGTTCCTCAGAGACGTCGGCGAGGCACTGTTTGCCGCTCGCTGGCGTGTCCTGACCACCATGCAGGAGCTCGAGACGCGCCCGGGTTCCTACGAGCGCGAGCACTCCGTCGACTGGCTGGTCGGAGCCTTCCTGATCGCTCGACGCGAGGCGATCGAACAGGTCGGCCCGATGGACGACGGATTCTTCCTGTACTCGGAGGAGGTGGACTGGTGCTATCGCTTCCGGCAGGCCGGATGGGATGTGCGCCATCTGCCGCTGATGACCGTGATCCACCACTGCGGCCGTCACGATCGCGGTGATCTGATGCCGCAGCTCGCGTACTCGCGTAAGCGCTTCGCGCAGAAGCACTTCGGCCGGGTCAAGAGCACCCAGATCCGCACGGCGCTCGTGTTGGGACATCTGGTGCGTATGAGCGTGCTCGTCCCGCTGGCGATCCGCCGCGCCCCTGAGCGCGCGCGGTTTCGTGCCGAGGGCCGAGCCCTTGCCGTCCAGCTCGGGATGGCCGAGCCGCCGTTCGGACGGGGAAGCTCGAGCCCCCGGGCGGCGATCGAGCAGTCTGCGAGCGCATAAACCCCCGTGCCAAGCGCCAGCAAATCCCGGTCGCTGCTCCCGGACGCACTGCGCAAGCAGTGGGCACGCTTCTTCCTTCACGACGTCCATTTCGCCGATCGGCACGAGAAGCTGGATGCCCTGTACCGGATCCGGGATCCCTGGGAGCTCGAGACCGAGGCCCAGCGCTTTCGTTTTCGTGAGACGAACCGGCTGATCGCAGAACAGTTCGGTCGCGTGGGGAGCCTCCTCGAGATCGGATGTGGCGAAGGCCACCAGTCCGAGCATCTCCTTCAGGTGTGCGATGAGCTCGTCGGGATCGACGTCAGCGGGCGCGCAGTCGAACGCGCGCGGGTGCGGTGTCCCCAGGCCACCTTCCTCGAGGGCGACGTGTCCACCGCCGGTCTCGACGCCGGCGCTCGCTTCGACCTCGTCGTGGCCTGTGAGGTGCTCTATTACGTCAAGGACGTCGCCGCTGAGCTCGACCGCCTCGGCCGGCTCGGGCGTGGCTGTCTGGTGACCTACTACGCGCGACCGGCCCACACGCTGGATCCTCACGTGCTCGCGATCGATGGCGTCGAGTCGACCACCGTGCAATACGGATCGTCGAGTTGGACGATCGCGTGGTGGCGCCGGCCGACCGAGGACTAGTCCGGCTCCTCCGCCAGCGCCTCGACGTCGTGGATCTGATCCCAGTCGTGGTCTCCCTTTGAGAAGAACCACCCGCCCGACAGGTCGGCGATCCGCCGCCTGAGGCCGTCGTCCTGACAGACGCACGTGGGCCGGTGGGTGCGCGTTCTGACGAACCCGTGCCGGCGCAGCACAGTCTCGAACTCGGCCATCGACGCCGCGGCGTCCAGCGCCGCGACGTCGCTGCCGAAGAAGCTGATGCTGTGGGCGACGAGGTCCTCGATCGTCTGCCGGTCGTCTCGCGCGGCGTACAGGTCGACGATGTGGCCTTCCGGAAGCTCGACGCTCTCAGCGTGACGCAGGACGACGTAGCCCACCGTTCGACCTTCGCGCTCGGCGACGAAGCACCGGTACCGCGGTTGCGGAGAATCGACGAAACGCCAGTTCAGGAAGCGCGCATCGCGCGGAAAGATCACGGGGTAATCGCGTCGCGTTCGCTCCCACAGCTCGTCCATGTTATGGCCGAACCTGGTGACCTCGGCGATCCTTGTCGAGTCCGACACCCCGGGCGAAGGCCTGACGCGGTCTCGAGCCCAAAGCACGGGATTGACCACCAGCGGGAGCAGGCGATGGAGCTGCCCGACGTCGCAGCCAAGGCGCACGGCAACCCGCGCTCGGGGATGAGTCGCCGTCCGCACCATCAGGTAGCGACGGATGGTTTGCGAATCCAGCCTGACCCACCGAGTCAGCTGATGTACGTGATCGAGCGTGACGGCGCTGAGTCGCTCGGCCATCCGCCGTGTTGCATCGGCCATCGTCAGCGTCACGAGAACGGGCGCGTCTGCGGCCACCGCTTCGTACAGCCTGTGCCCGATGCCCATGCCGCGATGACTCGGCAGGATCATCACATCGAGGATCCACCCCGCGTCCAGCGTCTCGTCCCCGACCTGAAGGATCGCCTCCTGAACGGCGATCTGCCCCACGACTTGATCACCGTCGAGCGCGATCCACACCGGAACCAGCCCCGTGGGCTGGTGCGAGAACGGGTTGCTGACGAATTGCCACTCCCACCGCGCGGCGCCTTTGTATTTGGCCCGTCGCCTGTACGCCCGCTCGAGGAAGGTCGCGATCGCGTCGCGGTCCGAAGCCCGTCCCTGTCGAACCTCAACGGCTATGGCCGGGATCTCCGGGCGAGGAGCCTCGACTTCAGGGCTGATGCGTAGGTCATCCATGCAAAGGCGCCAGATGCTTTGAGCCGAAAGACGAGCGCACTGTCGGTCGGCTCCACCGCGATACGTCCGCGCACGAAATCGGCTCCCCGGGGGTCGGCCAACCGAGGTTCGATCGCGAACAGCCGCTCGTACCCGGCCGTCCGGCAGGCGGCGAGCGTGCGCTGGTCGTAGTCCCCGTAGGGGAACGCGAGGGTCGTCACCGGCTTGCCCACGAGTTCCACCAACTTCAGACGCGACTGCTCGACTTCCTCCTGGAGGCGCTCGTCGCTGAGCTGCGAGAGGTGAGGATGGCTGAGCGTGTGCGACCCGAGGTCGACGTTGTCCGGTAACGCGCGCAGTTCCTCTCCCGTCATCACCTCCTCGTGGTCGACGGGACTCTCCATCGCCCAGCCCGGGGGCGAGCCCACGTACTCGACCGGAACAAAGATCGTGAGCGGAAGAGATCGCCTCACGAGCTCGGGTAGAGCATGCTCACGGACGCTGCGGAAGGCATCATCGAAGGTGATCGCGACGCACCGGCGCGACCCGGGGAGTGGGCCGGTGTGATCCGCGCGAACGACGGTCGCGATGCGCTCGAGTAGGTCCATCTGGCGGGCGAACCCCGCTGTCGCATCACCGCCCACGCCGTGGTAGTAGAGAACGATGAATCGAGGATCCCCTCTTCTACCGAGCAGACGAGTTGCGGTGCTCCGGACTACTTCGCCGCAGTACCAGAGCAGGCTGATCGTGATCTTGACAGCGTTCTTGGCCATGGTCGACTTGGTCGTTTTCGATGGGCCGGAAGGCCAGGGCCCGGAATCTAGCTGCTCAACCGCGTGACGATCTCAACTCGCCGCCGGACGGGGCGCGGGAACCGGGTGAACCGGGGCGCGTCCGGCCGAGTCAGCAGCCCGCCCGACGCGAGGCATGATCAGCCGGCGGTCACCAACCGGGCTGGGCAGCGGCATATAGAGCAACGCGCTGGAGCATCCCAAGAGCATCAGCATGATGAGGCTTCCCTGGATGAACCCCCACGCGTCGTAGAAGTACGCCGAAATCATGTAACACGCGATCGCGGCGCAAAGCGCGACCGGTAACCATCCCTCGGTCGTGCCCCGCTCCAGGCGTGCCCGCCGGACCAGCCTCCTGATCACCCTGATGAACAGCCACAGCCACGCTACGAAACCGACCAGCCCGGTATCGAGGAGATTGCCGAGCCACTGATCGTCCAGGATCTGCGCGTTATCCTGCGCCGCCGCCTGAGCGGACCCCACGAGGGTGGTGTCGGTGGTCGAGGTGCGGCCGATCACGCGAGTGCCGTAGCCCTCGCCAAAGAACTCGTTGTGCTTGGCGAACACGCCGCTCAGCTGCGGCCCGAGCCGCGATAGGCGACTCGCCTGCTGCACCTGCCCGTGGGAGGCGAACGTCTGACTCTGTTGCGCCAGCAGGCCGCCTTTGGGAAAGAAAGCAGAAATGGTTCCGCTGATCGCGCCCGGCATCACGATCTGGATGACCAGCAAGGTAGGGATAAGCGCCGGCCAGCAGCTGAGCGTCTGACGGGGCCGCAGCGAGACAAATACCAACAGGACGACCAGCAGCCCGATCATCCCGGTGCGCGACCCGGACGAGAGGTTGCCGAGGATCAGGATCGGGATCGCACCCCACCAGATCTTCCTGCCGGTGCGAATCGCGACATATGCAGCGAGCGGCGTGAGCATGGCCATCACGCAGGACAGCTCGATTGGGTGACCCGCCGATGAGACCGCCCGGAAGTGACCGTTACGGAGCATCGCTCCCGATTCGGCACTCAGGTTGAAGGTGAACATCGGCAGGATCCTGTGCATGTGGTCGAAGATGTTGAACCTACTCGGCGTCACCCGCTGGATGATGGCCCCGATGCCCTCGACACAGCCGGCAGCCACCAGCACCGCTAGCAGCCTGTCGATCGTCTTGCGCTTGTCGATCACGCTCGCCAGTACAAACACCAACCCGAACAGGAACACGACCAGGAACAGCGCCTTGAGCACGAAGCTCGAGAGGACGTCCACCCGACCCGCGTTGAACACCTCTGAGCCGACCATGGCAGCCGAAATCAGCAGCAAGGGCCCGCCGAACTTCGTCTTGCGCGGCTTGACCCGCGGATCCACCATGATCGCCGCGATCCAGCCCAGGACCATGACCATGAGCATGATGCGGTAAGGCTCGAGCTGGAAGCCGGTGCTGCCGGTGCCGTGGAGGGTGTAGCGATCGTCCTCCGGGATCATGATGTCGATGGCGCCCAGCCCGTAGATGAGCCACGACCAATGCCCGAGGACGTTCACGAGCGCCAGGGCGAGGATGTATCCGCATAGCCCGGCGGCCAGCACCTCCGCCACCTTGACCTGACCCGCGGCGACGCTGAGCGTGATGAGGGCGATCACCGCCCCCATCACGAGAGCCCTGCGCGGGAGAGCGAGCGCTGTCACGCTCTCCATGACCGGCTATGCCCGCCTGATGATTCTGTCCAGCGCAGCCGACCGGTCGTCCGCCTCGCGTGCTCCGTTGGAGATGCGATCGACGTGCGCGGTGGATCCGGCGTACGCCGGAGGTGCCACAGAAGCTATGTCACGGTGCGACGCTTCGCCCGGAACGCGCCCCAGCGCCGCCGCCGACTTCGGATCGCGATTCTCCAGCGAGAACATCAGCATGATCGTGGCAGCGAAGATGGCGACGAAGATCAGGACGGGAATGGTCGGCTTGGGCGAGGCGGAGATGACCGGCGGATTGCCGTTCCTGACCACGTCGAGCGTCACCCGTGAGTTAGCCGGAACGCCGCTGGCGGCCTCGGTCTGGGCCACATAGTTCTGGAAGATGGCGATCGCGCGTTGCGCCAGTTCAGCCGCTCCTGCCGCGCTCGGCGCGGTGGCCACGATGTTCACAAACGGCGTGTAGTCGCCCGTGAGCTGGTCGACGCCTTCGGTCGCGATGACGGCCCCTGGGAGCTTCGTCGCGCGCACGGCGTTCTGAACCGCCGACCCGTTCGCGAGGCCGGCGTAGACGGTCGTCAGGGACGCCATGTAGCCCGGGTTCCCTTCCGAGATCGACTTTGGATCAGCGCGTCCGTAGGGGCCGCTCCCTTGGGTGATGAGGAGCTGTGCGTCGCTCTCCCACGTCACCCCTCCGCGCGGCTTGATGCCGCCGGGACCGGGCGTGCCGTAAGCGAAGATCGCCAGTACCACCGCCAGCAGCGTGCCGGTGATCGAAACCTTCTTGTAGCGCTTCGCTACGGCCCAGAAAAGTCGAAGATCCATCGATTAGTCCTTGCTCTCGCTCAACATCGCCCAGTCAGACTAGATGCGCCCGCCGGTGGTGTACACGACCATGAGGGTGGTTCTGGAGGGGCCTTCGACTGGCCATGAGGCTAGGTCTCCAGTGGGTTGTAAGACGGTGTTAACACACGTCACGTCCACTTCAATTTGGAGGGATGCAGCACCGGTCAGGCCGCCCTGGCGGCGCGCCGTCACGCCACGAGTGCGTCGGCGCCGGAGAGCTCTGCGAGAACCTCGCGGTAGGCCTCGAACAGGCGAACGCCGGCCGCCGACCAGGTGTGCTCGGGCGCGACAGCCAGACAGGCCGCGCGCAGCTGGGCCAAGCGCGCCCGATCCTCGTGCAGAAGCGTGATCTGCTCGGTGATCGCGTCGACGTCGCCGACCAAGTGCCGCAGGCCGGTACGGCCGTGCTCGGGCACCTCGGTGCACGCCTCGGACACGAGCGGCACGCAGCCGCTGGCCATGGCCTCCACCACGACCAGCCCGAAGCCCTCTTCAATACTGGGGAGCAGCAGGATGTCGCTGTCGCGCATCAGCGCCGGCACATCGTCGGAGTGGCCGAGCACCTCGACGCTCGGGTGACGCAGCATGTCGCCCAGGACGGCCTGGTACTCGGGCACGAACTCGCCGGCGATGCGGAAACGACCGGTGCGGCTGGCCGGCGAGCGAAGCCACGCCTCGAGGGCGTAATGGACTCCCTTGCGCACCGCGCACACGCCGACGAACAGCGCGTTCAAACCGTCCCGTGGCTTTGGCTGGGCGGTGTCCGCGTAGTAGACGCTCTCGTTGTAGCCGTAGGTGTGGCGGGTAAGCGAGGTGTCGGCGAAGCCGTGCTCGCGGAACGTTTCAACCACGAATTCGGACGGGCAGAGCAGGCGGTCGGCGAGGCGATACTCAGCCTCTTCGCGGGCCAGACGGGCCGCGTTGTAGGCGTGCTCGTGATCGGGCGGCAGGCTCACGCCGAGGCGCTCACTCTCGCGCGCCACGACCTCATAAGCGAGGCGGGTGTGCGCGTTCGGGCGCTCGAGCACGGTCGGGATCCCCAACCGGCGAGCCGTCCGCAGCGTCTCGAGTGATCCGAGCGGCCAGGCGTGGACGAGATCGATCTGGCCGGCCAGCTTCGGCAGCCGGCGGGCGACGATTCGGTCGTGCAGGGTCAAGGCCCGCTCACCCAGCACTCGCCGTGGAATCCGCCAGCGTCCCAGCGCGAGTGTGGGCTGGACCTGAACGCTTGGAGGCAGCGGGCGCGCCACCGCAGTGGGAAGGACCGTGATTGCGGCGCCCGCGTCGGCCGCTCCGGCCACCTCGTGCCAGGCGGTCATGCAGATCCGGCCGGCGCCGATCTTGTGAGGAAAGCTGTGGAGGACGCGGAGGCTCATTCGGATGCTCAGCTTGGTGGCTCTGGCCTCGGTTGGCGCCGCCCGATCGGATCGTTTGCGGCCCGATGCCCTATACAGAGGGCGAGTAGCGAGGCTCAGTACTCCATCAATGTGCCGCGTCGGCGGCTCATCTGTACCGCGCGCCCCAGTACCCATGCCGACAGCGGCATCAGCGCCACCGTGAAGCCTCCGAGCTTGACCAGCTCGAGCCAGATCGACGCGCTTGGAGTCGTACCCAACAGCAGGTGACGCACCAGATCGACCGCCGGCGTAAACGGCTGCACGTCGGAAACCCAGCGCATCCAGCCTGGAAACAGCGTCAGCGGGAAGTAGACCCCGCCGAGGATGCTGAGGCCGGCGATCGCCCACGAGGCGCCGGTCGTCGACTTGAAGGCCAGCAGGCCGGCGATGAACACCAGACCAATGCAGGTAAACGCCAGCGCGGCCAGCGCCGATACGCCGAGCGCCGCAGGGATCCCGGCCACGTGGACGGGGAAAGCGAAGATGCCGGCAGCGGCGACCAGCATCAGCCCGGCCAGGACGATCGCGTAGAGGATCGGGAAGGCGGACAGCGCGATGATGCCGCCGACGGGTCCCACCGGTGAGATCACCACTCGCTCGAATGTCCCCGTGAGCAGTTCCATCCGCACGAGCTGACCGGTGTTGAGTGCGGCGGTCAGCACCGAGAGACTCACGATCCCCACCACGACGTAGGCGAAATAGCGTCCCTGCGGCCCGACCACGCCCGGTCGCACGAGCTTGGAGATGTAATAGAACATGGTCATCGTGAGCAGCATGGTCAGGAGCTGGCTGACGAATCTGAAGCGGTAGCTCACGAACACCGCGGCGTCTCGCTTCACGGTGGCGCCAACCGCGTCCAGGTACTGGGCGACGCTCCTCACAGGAACCTCACGCCGCCGTCCTCGATGACCGCACGACGATCGCAGTCCTCGAGCTGGTCCTCACCCGCCGGGGCGCAGCAGAGGACTGCGCCTCCCCGACGCAGCACCTCGCGCACCGCGGCAGCCAGCAGGGCCTGGCCGTCGGAGTCAAGGCTGTTGCGCGGCTCGTCGAGCAGCAGCACGCTCGGCCGGTGAACGACGGTCAGGGCCAGCCGGAGCCGCTGGCGCTGGCCCTGGGACAGCCGGTCGGCTCGCCGCCCGGCGAGCTCGGTCAGCTCGAACGCGCTGAGCGCGTCCTGCACTCTCTCCCGACGCTCGCGCCGTGGGACGAGCGCCAACGCGCTCCAGTGCTCCAGATGCCGCTGCACAGTCACACGCGCGTACAGGCCGCGGTCCCCCGCCGAGAGGAATCCGATCCGCCGGTGATACTCGCGCCAGTCGTCGGTGGGTCCGATGCCCTCGATGCTGACCGTGCCGCGGTCGGGAGCCAGGATGCCGGTGACGATCCTCAGCAGCGTCGTCTTGCCCACCCCGTTGCGACCGCTGATGCATATGGCGCTGCCAGCCGCGATGTCGAGGTTCACGCCGCGCAAGATCTCACGTCGCGATTTACCGCGGCCCCAGGAGCGCCAGATCCCGGCAAGCGAGATCAGCGACGGGTCCGGCGGCGGGGCCACCGAGGGCAGGCCGATCCCGGACTCGGCGGCAATTGCTCCTGCGTTCATCCTCCCTGAAGAACGCCACAGCGCGGGCAATCCTTGTGTCCGGCAACCCTCGACGATCGGGTGGGGCGAACCTAGACGGTCGTTCAGGACCGCTGGCCGGTTGATGAACGGACTGTTATGTTGCTCCCGAACATCTGGGGCGCAACACTGCTGGGCGCAAAACTGGAAGGGGAACAAAGCATGAAGGCAAACGGAATGAATCCCGGCGCTGAGGGCAAAGCCGCCTACGAGGCGCCGACCATCGAGCGGCTCGGCTTCTTCCACGTGGAGACCCAGAGCTGCTTCCTGGGCAAGCAGTGGGGCGGGCACGACAGCTGGGCCGGCATCGTCGGGGTGCCGATCTCCAACTGCTCGGCCTAGCTCCTCAGCCCGTTTCACAAGAACCCCCACTGCCCGTAGGCATCGGTGGGGCCTACGGCCTGCGCATCCACGGGATCGAGGTCCCGGCGGGACAGCTGATTGATGCGCCGGCGCACTGGCCGGCGGTCGAGGTCCGGGTCGAGGTGATCCCTGATCCGCCGCATGAGCTCGAGTACGTCGACCGAGAATCCGCTCGGCTGAACGTTCGTGCCGGCGGCACCGTGGTCATGGACAGACACGGCGGGGTGGCCACGTTCACCCTGCCCGGGACACCCGCGGTGTCTGCGCTGCTGCATCCGCATCTGGCCGCAGTAGCCGCAGTGTGGGCGCATTGGGGCGGTCAGGATGGGTTTCACGCGGGGGCATTTCTCGCCGGTGGTGGCGTGTGGGGAGTCCTTGGAGACAAGGGGTCCGGCAAGAGCTCGACACTCGCTGCCCTGGCCCGGCGGGGCGTCGCGATCGTGTCCGACGATGTGCTGGTTCTCGACGGCCGGAGCGCACTCGCGGGACCTCGTTCAATCGATCTGCGCACCGACGCAGCCGATCAGCTCGGCATCGGCGAGCCGCTCGGCGTGGTCGGCGAACGCGAGCGGTGGCGGATCGGGCTCGAGCCGATCGAGCCGGAGCTCCCGTTCCGCGGTTGGATCACGCTGCGCTGGTCTGATGAGCCCGTGATCCGGCCGTTGGAGGGCGCCGGCCGCCTGCGTCAGCTGCTGGCGAACCGTGCGCTGCTCATTCCCCCGCGTGCCCCGAGCGCGGTGTTCGACCTCGCCGGCCTGCCGTTCTTCGAGTTCGGCCGGCCTCGCCACTGGGACGCGATCGACACCGCGCTCGAGCAGCTCCTGGACGCGATCTCAGACTGAAGCGAGCCAGGCGGACTGGAGCAGGAAGCTCGACGGAACGGTCGGGCGGGTGCTTGCCCAGTGACGTGCGAGCTCGTGCGCGTCCACCCACTCGAGCGGTACCCCCGAGCCGTCCCACCCCCGCACGAACGCCCGCTCATGCTCGGTCCAGAACACCTTGTCGAGGTGCGTCTTGGAGCTGCGCTGGACGATCTCGTCCGGGAGCAGGTCACCGAACAACCGGCGCATTCCCTCGGTCCGGTCGGTGAAGCCATGCGGCCCCCACTCGCGGGCCACCGCCGTCCAGAACGGCGCGGCCAGCAACGGGTGGAGGATCAGCGTCTCGGTGTCGCGGGCGAGTAGGCCCAGAGAAGCGGTGCCGACGTCCAGATAGCGGAGCGCTCGCCACCAGGGCAGGCGCTCCTCGAGCCGGCGCGGCTCCGCCGCAGCCTCCGAGGCCAGCAACTCGATGACCAGCCGCTTGGCCGGACCGAGCAGCCATGGAATCTCAAGCGTCGCGCGGCGCGCGATCACCGCTTTGCGCAACGCGCGAGGCGCATAGGCGAGGCCGAGGCTGAGGACGTCACGCGGGCGAGGACGCACGGCTCGGGAGATGACCGCTCCGGCGCGCAGCCGCCGGGCGGCCGTGAACAGTTCGTCTCCCCCGATCCCGGTGAGCAGGGAACCGTTCCGTGCGAGCTCGAGCAACGGGAGGTGGAAGTGCGCGTTCGCGGGCCAAAGCAGGCCGTGCGCCCGCAACACGCGCTGCGCGTACGGACCGATCAGACCGAGCGCATCGGAATGCTCGAGCCGAACCCAGTCCGGCAGCCCGAGATGGGCGACGAGCAGCTTCTGCCACGAGGATTCGTCGGCGTCCTGCTCGGAGGCGAAGGTGTTGGTGGCCGGAATCGGCAGGGGCAGGCCCTCGCGCCGGGCCAGCGCGGTAGCCACCGCGAGCACCGCAGAGGAGTCGCGACCGCCGGAGAAGCTGACCAGACAGGGTGGCCGAAGCAGCGCAGGCAGGATGGCCTGCTCGAGCGCTGCTCGGGACGAAACGGACGGAGTGGTTTCCCGGGCACGACCACTAGGGAGCGAATGAAGCCCGCGCGCGAGCGGCAGCACGCTGCCCGAGGCGATGTCGAGCGAGCTCAGCGCCACGACGGTCATGGCTCCAGGCGGGTCAGCTCGTGGAAGATCGCCGACTGCGGATCATGCTCGCCCACCAGCCAGGCGTGCGCCGCGAATCCCTGGGACGGCGACGTCACCCCGATGGCGATGGCATGTGGCTCGCCATGGGCGGCCAGCCACCGCTGGCGGACCAGAGCGCGCTCCAGGCAGCTGGGCTGGCGCCGGCGCAGGAGCGCATCGACGCCCCGGATGGCCGAGTCCGCCAACCTGGGAGGAACCGGAAGCTCGATACCCCTGACCTCGCCGCGAGCGAGCGCCCGCCGGGCTGCGATGAGCGCTCGGTTGGCCCACCACGCAGCCCGCAGGCTGGCGAGATCCGGGGGTCTCCTCACGACGCGAGCAGTCCCTGCTCGGACAGCGTGGACAGGAACGCGTCGGTGTCGGCCTCCGCGGTGGGCTCGTCCACCTGGTAGGCGTCGAGCAGCGCACCGACCAGCTCCTCGCGGGTCGCGCAGCGCGACAGCATCCGCCACAGCAGTGCACCCGATCCGTTCAGGGTCAGATAGGTGGCGTCGCGACCGTCCAGCACGACGATGTCGCTGTCGATCTCACGCCACTCGAGGTCTTGGGTACGTAGCCTAGGTGTCATCTTCCGTTCCTGGTCTCCTTGATCTGATCGTGTTGGGACTGGGGACGGGGTGCGTCGGCGATGGCCAGACGGGTGCGGCGCATCGCGTCGCTCCAGCGCTCGTCTCCCCTGGGACGAGCCGCGTCGGTAAAGATTCGGGTGGCGTCCCCCAGAGCGCGCATCCGCGTGTAGGGCAGCCCGGTCACCGGGCCGGCCCACCGCGTGAGGTGCGTCTCGAACACCGTCCGCTCACGCACCGCGGCCAGATGCCGGGCCCAGATGCGCAGCGACGGGACGGCCCCCGACTCCCCGAGGAGACCGTCGGCGGCCGCAATCGTGGTCCGCCACACGCCCCCGAGCCCCCAGCGCAGCGCGAGCTCGCGTGCCAGCTGGCGGTCGTGCTCGTCCTTCAGCACGACCATGACGTCGATCAGGTCCATTAGCCGCCGGAGTGGTTGATGAGCCCAGCCATGCGCGGCCAGCAGCAGGGCGTGAGCAGCCGGCACCGGCGCGGACATACCGCGCACGCCGATGGCGCTCGGCTGCGTCAGCTCGAGCAGCTCGACGGGGTCGGGGGGCGCCAGCCAGGCCGGACGATTCGGCTCCCGGTGCAGTTCGATCACGAGCGGTAGAGCGGGCCAGGCCAGCGGCCGGAGGTGATGTGCGCTCTCGTAGTGCGCCGGTTCACCCATCTCGACGAACCCGTCCGCGATCAGTGCACGGTGCGCGGCTACGGGGTTGTCGACCAGGAAGTCCAGGTCGCAGAAGGGCCGCAGGGCCGGCTCGGGATAGTGCGCGCCCACCTCGGGACCCTTCATCAAGACCATGGTGCCGTCGTAGGCGGCGCGGACCTTCTCGAGCAGCACGGGCACGCCGAGTGTCCGGATCGCGGCGATGCGCTCATCGGCCTGCAGCTGCTCGGGGACGCCGACCCCACGCCGGCGCCAAGCGCGGGCAGCGATCAGCTCTACCCCGTGGTGTCGAAGCGCGCCGACGCTCTGCGTCGCGCAGACGATTTCCTCTACCCGGTCCCAGATCGCGGGGGCACCACGCTGCCGTGCCAGCCGATCGGTGCAGGCAAGCGAGTCAGCAGGCACCAGCCGCTTCCGCAGCCCGAACCAGGCCGTTGACGTGGGCGTAGTGACTGGCCTCGGTGCGGTTCCCCACCTCGAGCTTGCGGTACACGTTCGAGAGGTGGAATTTCACCGTCTGCTCGGTCACCCACAGCTTCTGGGCGATCTCGCCGTTCGTGGCGCCGCCGGCCACGAGCTGGAGTACCTCGAGCTCGCGCGAAGTCAGCGGGGACTGCACGCCAGCGACCACGGCAGGACCGGCGGTGGGTGAGGTGGCCGAGCTCTTGTAAACGTGGACCACGTGTCCGTCGATCGTCTCGCGCACGAGCGTGGCGAGAGCCGCGGGGTGCGTTGCCTTCGAGATGGCTCCGACCGCACCGGCGGCGAACACGGCGTCGAGCCAGTCAGGGTCCATCGAGGTGGACAGCACGATCACCGCCACCCGGTCGTCCTCGGCCTTGATGCCGGCCACCAGCTCCACAGAGTCCTCGGTGCCGTCCAGATCGTCGACCAGGACCACGTCTGGCTCGGCCTCGACGATGGCCTGAATCGACCCGGTGCGGGCGTTGACATGGCCGAGCAGCTTGAATGCGCCGCTCTTGCGCAGACCGATGGCAATCGCCTCGACGATCAGTGAGTTGTCCGCCACGACCACGAGCCGCCTGGTCGGACCCTGCGCCCCCACGACGTGCATGTTCATCGGTCCCTCTCGATTGTGATTGTGTGGATCGAACAGCTCGACCCACCCGGCCTCCCGGGCGTGTCCGGATGGAGATCCATCGAGCCCGGAGACGGGTTTCTCGCGCCCACGAGTAACGTAAGGCCACGCTCTCGGTCGCGTGCTGGACGAAGGTCCAGGTGCCCACCCCCTCCCGCCCGGTCCCTAGAACGGGATTCGGAGAGGTCTTGCCTTCCTGGTCTAGCGCAGCAGGCAGTTGCATGTTCATGCTGCCCGCCGATGAGCTCCGTGACCTCGATCAACACACACCGCACCCGCCCGGAAGCCGAGCTGGGGAGCGAGGACCACTATCGCGCCAATGACCTGATCGCCGCGATGGACGATCACACCCGGAGCTTGCTCTCGCGTGGCAGGCTCGAGCGTCGCGGCTGGCTCGTCCCGCGAACGCTGCTGGTCGCCGACCTTCTCGGGCTCAGCCTCGCCTACTTCCTGACCACACTCATGTGGGGCGACGCCGGTGCCTTCGGCTCGCTGCATCAGATCCTCGTGTTCGGAGTCACTCTCCCCTGCTGGGCCCTCGTTGCCAAGCTGCACGGCCTGTACCGCTCCGACCAGGAGCAGGCCGACCACTCGACCACGGACGACGTAGTGGGCGTATTTCATCTCGTCACGATCGGCGTCTGGGTGCTGCTGGTCGCCAGCCGCGTCGCGGGTCACCCCAATCCCACCATCTATGCGCTGATCACGTTCTGGTTCTTGACGGTGGGCATCCTGCCCGTCGCCCGCACGATCGCGCGCCAGGCGTGCAAGCGCGCGCAGGCCTATCAGCAGAACACCTTGATCGTCGGTGCCGGCGAGGTCGGGCAGCTGATCGCCCGCAAGCTGGTCAAGCACCCCGAGTACGGGGTCAACGTGGTCGGCTTCATCGACCGCGATCCAAAGGCACGCCGTGCTGACCTCCCCGAGCATCTAGCCATCCTGGGCGGCCCCGAGCGGCTGCCGGAGATCGTCAAGTGCCTTGACGTCGAGCGCGTCGTGATCGCGTTCTCGAACGAGCCGATCTCCGAGCTGCTCTCACTGTTGCGCCAGCTCCGCGGCTTCCCGGTCCAGATCGACCTGGTGCCCCGCCTGTTCGAGCTCGTCGGCCCGCGTATGACCATGCACGCCGTTGAGGGACTGCCGCTGCTCGGTCTGCCCCCGAACCGCGCGTCGCGCACCTCCCGGGTGCTCAAGCGCCTCATCGATATTGCCGTCTCGGGCGCAGCGCTGCTCGCCCTCTCTCCCGTGCTCGCCTACATCGCGCTGCGGATCCGGTTCGACTCGAACGGTCCGATCTTCTTCCGCCAGACGCGGCTGGGCACCAACATGAAGGAGTTCACGGCGCTCAAGTTCCGCACCATGAAGGTCGGGACCGACCAGTCGGTGCATCAGGCCGCGATCCTCCGCTCGGTCTCCGCCAACGAGGACTCGAGCGAGAACGGCGGGCTGTACAAGCTGGAACGCGCGGATGCCGTCACCCCGTTCGGCGCTCGGCTGCGTCGAACCAGCCTCGACGAACTGCCCCAGCTGATCAACGTCTTCAAGGGTGACATGTCGCTCGTCGGCCCGCGGCCGTGCATTCCGTACGAGACGGAGGTCTTCGAGCCCCACCACCTGGAGCGCTTCCAAATGCCGCAGGGGATCACCGGCCTGTGGCAGGTCACCGCGCGGGCCAACTGCACCTACGGCGAGGCACTCGACATGGATGTCGCCTATGTCCGCAGTTGGTCGCTGTGGCTCGATCTCAGGCTCCTGCTCAGGACGCCTCTGCAGGTGCTGCGGCAGCGGACCTCGACGGCATGAGGCGACCGTCTGCCGGCGAGCGCGATCAGGAGGAGGCCGCGGCCGACCCGCCGCCGTTCAACAGGCCGTTGACGTGGGCGTAGCGGCTGGCCTCGGTTCGATTCGCGACGTCGAGCTTGCGATAGATGTTCGACAGGTGGAACTTGACCGTCTGCTCGGTCACCCACAGCTTGCGCGCGATCTCGCTATTGGTCGATCCAGCCGCCACCAGCCGCAGCACCTCGAGCTCGCGCCCGGACAGCACGGACTCCAGAGCTCCGGTGGAGCTGGCCGCCGTGCCCGGCGCCGATCCCACGCTCTTGTGCGGGTGGAGCACGCGGCCGTCGATCGTCTCGCGGATGAGCGTGGCGAGTGCCTGCGGATGCGTCGCCTTCGAGACCGCCGCACTGGCGCCGGCCGCGAACAGCGCGTCGAGCTGCGCCGACTCCGGCGAAAGCGTTAGCACGATCAGCGTGATCTCCTCATCGGCGGCCTTGATCTCGCGGATCAGCCCCAGGGTCTGCTCGGAGCGCTCGAGCTCGTCGATCAGGACGACCTCGGGCTCGGCGGCGACGATCTCCTGAGCGCCGGCGGTCCGAGCGTCGAGATGGGCGACGAGATTGAACTCCCCGCTCTTGCGCAGCGCAATGCCGATCGCCTCCACGATCAACGAGTCCTCGGCCACGACGGCTAGCCGTTTCACGGGGCGCGCGTTCCCAGGGTGAGTGCAATGAGCATTGCCGTCCGCCAGTTTAATGCCCTGCCTGAGACGTTCAGGCAGTTGAACGTCTCACCGCCGATGCGGCCTATTGCCGGACCCCGGCCCTGCCCGCATCCTTTTGTCCACGGAGACGCGCAGCAAGGAACCTGCGGCGGCTTCGGATAAGAGACGGAGACGTAGGGCTGCCTGCCGCGATCGTGAGGGGCACGGCCGGGGCGGGCTAGGTCTCGGGGCAAATCAAACGGAAGGGCATCATGAAGCGACTTGTCGTCGTAGCCGACAACCCACTGATCGTAGGGGCGATTCGCACGGGATTGCGTGACAGCGGCGCATTTCAGCTTCTGGGTTACGTGGACCCACGCAAGACCACGGCCGCCCGCATCACGCAGGCCGGGGCCGACGTCGTTCTGGTCGACGAGGGTGATGACTCTCAGCCGGCGATCGCGCTGATCCAGAGCCTCAGGGAGCTCGAGGAGGACATCAAGGTGATCGTCCTGACGCTGCGCATGGACGGCGACTGGCTCGAGCGTGCCTTCGCTGCCGGGGCCAACGGGGCCATGTCGAAGGCGATCCATCCGTCCGCGCTGGCAACGCTCATCCGGGAGACGGTGGCCGGGCATATCGTGCATTCCCCCGCCCGCCTGCGCGCACAGAGCGGCGCGCCGGCGGCGGCGGCCACCGAGCACTCCACCCTCACGGATCGCGAGACCGAGATCCTGCGCTTCGTCGCGTCGGGGGCGACCAACGCCGAGATTGCGCGCCAGCTCTGGATCACCCAACAGACGGTGAAGTTCCACGTCTCGAACGTGTACCGCAAGCTCGACGTCGCCAACCGCACCGAGGCGTGCCACTACGCGCACGTCAACGGGCTGGTCGCGCCGCGCGAGCCGCTGACCGTGGTTCCTCCGGCGCCCGTGCGAGTGACCGCCGCTATGCGGCCGGCGCTCGCCATCGCCTCCTAGCTTCAGCGCGAACAATCGCGTCGGAGCCTCCGCGAGTAGCGGTCCGCCCGGGCCGTTACTCGGGTATGAAGCTGCGCGGCCTCGTGGTGGTCGAGGAAGGCGTTCCCTCCCGCCTGTCCCAGGGTCGCGTTCGCGTGCCGGCACTCGAGCACGTCGCGAACCGGCCGATCCTCGATCACGTGCTCGACGCGATGCAGAGTGCAGGCGTCGAGGAGGTCCTCGTCGCGGCGCCGGCCGGGTTGGCCGGGGAGCTCCGCGCACGCATCGACCCACACGAAAACCTTGCGCTCCGCTGTCTCGAGCACGAGTCGCAACTCGATTTGCCCGGCGCGCTGCGGCTGGCGGCGCCGGTGCTGGGCGGCGCGCCTTGCATCGTCCATCGCGCCACGGGATTGCTCGAGGAGCCCCTCGAACGGTTCGTCCCGCGGCTGCACAACCCCGCCGATGCGCTGCTCGTCGTCCACCAGGCGTCCAGCCCCGATGAGCACCTCAGCCCCGCCACGCAGGACATGCTCCACCTGGCGGAGTTCAACGCAGACCACGCGCTGGGCATGGCCGGGGTGTGGTTCTTCGGTCCGGGTGCCCTGCCGATCGCCGCCTCTTCTACGTGGAACTGGGGTGGCGAGGTCGACCTCACCACGCTCGGCGCGCAGATCGCGGCCGCCGGCGGCTCCTTCCATGTCGAGCTGGCCGACAGCTGGCGTCAGTACCGTGGCGACCCGCTCGAGCTGCTCGAGCTGAACCGCATCGTGCTCGATCGCCTTGACAGCGGCCTGCGCCGCCCCGTCAAGAACGGCAACCACATCGAGGGCAGGGTCTGGATCCATGACACGGCGACCGTGCATGCGAGCGTGATCGTCGGACCCGCCGTGATCGGGCCGGGTGCCCGCGTGGCCGACTCCTACATCGGCCCGTACACCGCAATCGGCGAGCGTGCGCGAGTGGAGGGGGCCGAAGTCGAGCGGTCGATCATCTCCGCCGGCGCAAGCGTCCAGCACGTCGGGGGCCGCCTGGTGGCCAGCGTGGTCGGGCGCGACGCCCGCGTGTTTCGCGATTTCTCGCTGCCGCGCGCCCTGCGACTGCGCGTCGGCGACGGCACCGAAGTCGCCCTCTGCTGAGCCGCGGTTAGCGGTGGCCCCACAGCTCCAGCAGCGCGGCTCGAGCCATCTCGGCCACCTCACCGTGCCCGCGCTGCTCGGCCCGGCGGTAGGCCGCCTCGGCGCCGGCCAGATCGCCCCGCTCCTCGAGCAGCACCCCGAGGTTGAAGACGCCGGCCACATGGCCACGCTCGTCGGCGCGGCGGAAGGCTTCCTCCGCGCCGGCTAGATCTCCGCGCTCGGCGAGCAGCCCACCCAGGTTGAACGCGGCCGCGGCGTCGCCGCGCTCGTCCGCGCGGCGGAAGGCTTCCTCCGCGCCGGTCAGCTCACCGCGCTCGGCCAGTAACCCACCCAGGTTGAACGCGGCCGCCGCATCGCCTCGGTCGTCGGCGCGACGATACGCGGCCTCGGCTCCCTTGAGGTCGCCCTTTTGTTGCAGGAGATTGGCTAGCGCGTAGGCCGCGCCGGCATCGCCCCGCTCGTCGGCGCGGCGGTAAGCGGCCTCCGCGCCGGCGTGATCGCCGCTCTGGTCGAGGAGCACGCCGAGGTTGAAGGCGGCCAGAGCGTTGCCGCGTTGATCGGCCCGGCTGTAGGCCGCCTCGGCGCCGGCACGGTCGTTGCGATGCTCGAGCAGTACGCCGAGGTTGAACGCGCCGTCGGCGTGGCCGAGCTCGTCGGCGCGGCGGTAGTGCCCCTCCGCGACGTCGAATTCTCCGCGCTCGGCGTACATGCCGCCGAGATGGAACGCGGCCTCGGGATGACCGAGGGCATCGGCACGGTGGTAGGAACCTTCGGCGCCGGCCGGGTCGCCTTTCTCCTCGAGCGCGGTGGCCAGCGCGAAGGCGGAGACGGCATCCGGCACCCCACTGCGGTCGGCAACCGCGACCGGATCCGGCGTGGCCGAACCGCCGTTGGTCGCGGGTGGCGCCTCCGCGACCGGCGCGGGTCTCATCGATGATCGCGCTGCGACCGGCGCGGGCGCGACGCGCTCGGGCATGGCGGCCGGCGCCGGAACCTCGTCTTTGACCGCCGCGAGCGTGCCGGTGCGATGCCGCGCGAGGAGCGGCAGCATCGTCAAACCTCCGACCGGTGCGGTCAGACGCGACAGTCGCGGCCGCAAGCGCAGCGACGGCCGCGGGAGGCTTGGCAGGTGCACGCGCGGGCGGCGCGGGCGCCATGCCACTGGCAACGCCGATAACGCCGGCAACGCGGCGCCCGCAGCAGCCGCGCTTCCGCCGGCCGGCTGCGAGCGACGCCGAACCAGCGCAGCCGCGGCGAGCGCCAGCAACAGCGCGAGCGCGGTGGCCAGCAGCAGCCAGTCCATGCCGCTGCCCTGCGGCGCCGCGATGACCCCGCTCTTGGGCGGGGCCGACGATGCGGCCGCCGGCGCGCTGCCCGCCGCGGCCCGCGGTTTGGCTTGACCTGAGCCCGCATGCGGACGCGCCAGCGCGCTGTGAGGGTTCGCGGGCGCGCTGGCCGGTGCGGTGGCGCTCGAGAACCCGGGTTGCAGCAACTGGCCGATCAGCGGCAGTGACCGGGTGCTCAGCAGTGCGGCGGCGGTCGGGGACGGCTGCGACGTTGTGGCGCACGAGGTCCGCGCGTTCGCATCGCGCAGCCTCTTCACCGCGGCCTGCTCGATCTGGCTCTCGCGCCGCGCGCTCTCGCGGAGCATCCGCGCGACCTGCGCGGGGCTGTACGCCCGCCCGCCCCCGACACCGGTTCGCAGGACCAGCGTCTGCCTCTGGGCCGCGGGGATCGACCCGAGGCAGCCGCGTAGCCG
>JAFAYP010000550.1 GCA_019240305.1 Solirubrobacterales bacterium | reverse complement strand
AGGCTCACCAGGTCATCGGGTATCGAAGCACGTGGCCGGCGCCGAGCGCACTTCGTTTCGCACGCGCTGGTGACCGCAATCGCGGTGAAGCACCCTGACCGGCGGAAGCACGGACACCGCCACGCCGGGCGAGCTGGTGATCGCCTTGGCGGGAGGCTGTCGGAATTTCGGTGCTGTCTGGTGGGTTTAAGAGACTTGGGGGATGGCTCGAGAATTTGCCGGTGTTCAGCGTGGACAGATGCTGTTGATGCCGCCGTCGCTGGCGGAGTGGCTGCCTGAGGATCACTTGGTCTGGACGGTGCTGGGGGCGGTAGATCAGATGGATCTGGATCGCTTCCGGGAGGCGTATCACCTCGCCGGTGCGGGCCGCGCGCCCTATGACCCGGCGGTGATTGTCGCGGTGCTGCTTACGCCTACGCGCGCGGGATCAGGTCCTCGCGGGGGATCGAGCGGGCGTGCCACGAGGATGTGGCGTTCAAGGTGATCACCGGGATGCGCTGTCCGGATCACTCCACGGTCGCGGAGTTCCGTCGTCGCCACGAGGCCGAGATCGGCGAACTGTTTGACGAGGTGCTGGGGTTGTGCCGGGAAGCGGGGTTGGTGTCGGTCGGTGTGATCGCGATCGACGGAATCAAGATCAAGGCCAGCGCGTCGATGGATCAGAATCGCGACTACCGCGAGCTCGTCGGTCAGATCCTGCGCGAGGCCGAGGAGATCGACCGACGAGAGGATGAGCTCTACGGATCTGATCGCGGTGATGAGCTGCCTGAGGCGCTTCGCGCACCAGACGGCCGCCAACGGGCGTTGGCCGGTGCAAGACGGCGGCTGGCTGAGCGCGAGGGCCGGCGGATCGAAGACGAGCCCGTCGCTGAATTGGAGGTCGATCTGGAGCCGGTGGTCCTCGCCCGTCCGGTGCTGCGCCGCGGGGGGCGGCGGGAGTGGACGCGAGTCGCGCGCCGCGAGCTTGATACGCACCGTCCGCAGCAGGCGCGGGCGGTCCCGCGCGATCGCGAGGACCGGCTGGTGCAGGCGCTCGATCGCTTTGAGGAGAATCACCGCGTCGAGCTGGGCGCTCATGAGGCCTATGACCGGCGGCGAGCGACCGCTTGCGACACCACGGGCCGAGTGCTGAGGGGCAACAGCCAGCCGTTCACGGCACCGGAGCTACCCGAGGGGCGGATCAACCTGTCTGACCCGGACTCCAGGGTGATGCGCACCAAGGGCAGCCCACCGCATCAGTCCTACAACGCGCAGGCCGCCGTCAACGAGCGCCAGATCATCCTCGCTGCCGAGATCACCGTCGACGCGGGTGACTTCGGGCACCTAGAGCCGATGCTCGACAGCGCGCTTGACCACCTTGACCGCCACGGCGTTAGCGGCTTGCCGGCCGCGGTGGTCGCCGACGCGGGCTACTGGCATACCGCGCAGATACGCGCGATCACCGAGCGTGGGATACAGGTGCTTGTCCCACCCGACGGCGGAAAACGCCAGGGCACTCGCCAGGCTGGGAGCACGGGCTCTATGACCAGATGCGCCAGACCCTGGCCACCGAGACCGGCCGCGCCCGCTACGCGCTGCGCAAGATCACCATCGAGCCGGTCTACGGGCAGATCAAGCCCAAGCGCGGGATGGCGTGGTTTATGCGAAGAGGCCGCGCCGCCGTGCAGTCAGAGTGGCGACTGGTCACCGCCACCCACAACCTCTTGAAGCTTCATAGCCACTGGACCGCCGCCACCGCCTAACCCCGCGGCGGCCGGCAGCCGTGGACACGTTTTTCGCCGAAACGCTCCGCCCGCCCAGAAGCTCGCTCGTTCCGCATTTTCCGACGGCCTCGCGGCAAAGGACTCGCAAGATCCCGCTTGGACTGCGAGGAGGTGCCCGAGCCGAGGCTCTGATGTACCGCTCGGCGCTGCGACCTTGGGCTACAGCCCGTGACCGTCGTCCAACTTGAGCTGCTGATCCTCGCCAACTCGCGGATGAATCTGGTTCAGCTTTTCCATGAAGTCCGGCCAGTCGCTCGACAGTCTCATCAATGTCACAACTGATCCGAGGTGCTCTCGCAGCTTGGGATAACCAACGTTGTCTGACAACCTTTGGAAGTACTTGTGCTTGCGTCGCCCCCTCTCGTCTTTCGGGGTGACGCGCTTCAATTCGTCGAGCACTCCGGGTGCAAGTCGCTTATAGACAATGTCGTTCGTCAGAATCCCAAAATATTGAGGGCGCTTCACACTCCCGGCTGTGAACTCAAGGTCGCGCAGTCGAAATATCTCGCGGTAAAAGTCCTCTGGGAAAGTCTGCACCCAAGCCCGCAGTTCTTTATCGATAAAGGTCTCAAGGATCTTCGCTAGAGCGTTGCGCTCTCGGATTGCCTCGTATCCAGTCGCCTCGTCGACCAGAGCAATGATCCCGACCTGCGCAAGCCCACGCATGAGGATCTCTGCCTGCTTGGCAATATGCATCTGATTGGAAGGAAGCTCTTCCGCGTCACGAGCCTTCAGGTAGACCTCGCAGACCTCGGGCAGCAACTCCGCGTTGTAGCCGCTCGCGCGCCCGCCACTCGGTAGCTTGAACCTGATGGGTTTTGCCTTCGCCTTGACGTCCGCCGAGATGAACGGATTAATCGACTTACCTTGGAGGATCGAGGGGAGAGCTTCATCCCGCTGCCGACGGACGTTCGCGCGGCGGTGCCGGCCGAGAGACTCGAGCACAGTCGCCTGGGTGAGAACTCTTGTTCCATCATCGAGCACGTAACACTCCAGCTCAGCTTCTCCAATTCGGAGTGGTTTGTCCGGGCTTCCGCAAATGACGGCACTGACGTTCTCGTCCCATCGAGCCTCAGCCGCCTTCCGCGCTTGTTCCGATCGCTCCTGAGGAGTGAGGCGCTCTGCTCGCGCGATGCCGCCACGCGCGCGACCGCGCGCAACGTCCGAGTGACTACGCTTGCTGGTCATGCGTGCATCGTAGCGTGCTACTCGCGGATTAGCAAGCACGATCGGCGTCATGCGTGCATCTGCTGGCGCGATCGCCGTGTCGGTCAGACAAGGAACACGCTCTGCGGCAGATCCATAGCGGGCGACCGCGATCCGCTGGCGGCCACGTTGGCGCGACGGCGATCACTCACATCTCCGCCTAGCGGGCGCGCAGTTCTGCCGCGAAGGTGATCACCGGCTGCCCTGACGCCGCCAGCCCTTCCGGCCCAGCGAATGGGCCGGCAATCGATGCTGATCCCCTCGGAATCGATGCTGATCTCCTCGGTATCCCGCCGACGACGAGTCCCGGCGATGGCTCCCGGCCTCCGCAGAGCATCGGAGTCCGGCTCGGAGCGGACGTGGGAAACTTCCGACATGCCTCCCCGCTCGTGGGTTGACTTGGTCGGGTATCAGTTCGAGGCCGTTCACGACGGTGCGATCAGCCAACTGCTCGCTGATCCGGGAACCGGGCCGAGAGTTGCGAGTGCTCTGGTCGGTGAGTCGGTCGACTCGGTCGTGAGTGTGCAAAGGCAAGGGAAGGTGGGCCGCGCGAAGGCAGACATCCGCGTCCTAGCAACTTTCCACGGCGAAGAGCACGTCATCGGCGTCGAGACCAAGGTAGACTCTCAGATGAGCACCGACCAACTTGAGCGGACAGCGGCGAACGGTGACCATGTCGCACTGTTGTGCCTAGGTGCGTCGGCGATGCAAACCTGCACTGTAGTACCAGTCATCGATGAGGACCGAAACTGGGCAGTCATGGATCTCATGCGCTGGTCAGACCTCCTGCGGGAGGTCGAGTTGTCACCGCTTATGGAGCAGTACCGAGATGCCATTGTCGAGGAGGCTGCCGAGCACCGGCGAGCAAGAGCGATCGCACGAGGCGAGCAGGCGCCCAAGAGCTTTACGCCCCGGAATGAGGATCTCATCGCCTGGGCTTGGCTCGACGAGACTTGGAAGGCCATCTGTTCCATGGAGGACCCTGGCCGCTTCAGGGCGCATAAGGACATTAGCGGCCCAATCTTCTTCTGGGAGGACTCGTGGGCGGACTGCGCTTCGACCGCAGGCGGCTTCTACGTGGACCTCATGGGGACGGGCGGGAGGCACCAGATTGCTCTCAAGGCCTCTGGCGTCGCGGCGGACCTTCGTTATGAGACACATCGGATCATCGCCGTGATGAATATCCCCAATGCCCTTCCGCCCGCGCGACGAGTCGTTGCAAGTAACACATTCACTGCGCTTGTGTGGGATGTCACCGAATGCACCGCGATCGAGACTGCTTTGATCGCACTTGAGGCCCGTGAGACTGGGGCCCGAGCGGCCGCACAACTCTGATCGTTCGACAGCGAGCTGGTCGGGGAGGAACACCATGGATACTCTCGCGGCGGTGGAGGCGTCTCCGGCGTGGCAGGGCCAGACGGTCGCATCCACGATCCGTTGACCTCGGGTCCGACGACAGCATGGCGGGCGAAGCCCTCGTCCGACGCCGCGGCGATCGGACGAGTCCTTTGCCGCGAGGCTGTCGGGTTTAGGGGTGTCGTCCGGACGGTTGAATTTAAGAGGATTGGGTGATGGGTCAGAACTTCATCACCGCGGATCGCGATCAGGTGTTGTTGATGCCGCCGGCGCTGGTCGATTGGTTGCCGGAGGAGCACTTCGTGTGGACGGTGCTCGGGGCGGTCGAGCAGATGGATCTCGGCGACTTCTATGGCGCGTATCGCGCCAACGGGCAGGGCCGCGCGGCGTATGACCCGCGGATGCTGCTCAGCGTGCTGCTCTATGCGTATGCGATGGGGGTGTCGTCGTCGCGGCAGATCGAGCGTCGCTGTGAGGTCGATGTGGCGTTCAAGGTGATCGCCGCGATGCGGATCCCGGATCGCTCGACGATCGCAGAGTTCCGTCGCCGCCACGAGGACGCGATCGCTGAGGTGTTCGTGGCGGTGCTGGCGCTCTGCGCTGAGGCGGGGCTGGTTCGGGTCGGGGTGATCGCGATCGATGGCACCAAGATCGCGGCGAATGCGTCACGCGACTGCAGCCGCTCCTATGTCTCGATCGTTGAGGAGCTGCTCGCTGACGCCGAGCAGACCGACCGCGACGAGGATGAGCGCCACGGCAGCGATCGCGGTGATGAGCCACCGGCCGGGCTGCGTTCTCGAGACGAGCGCCGCCAAGCTCTGGCCGAGGCCAAGGCGCGTCTTGAAGCCCAACGCCAACAGCAATTGCAGACCGATGAGGCGGCCGAGTTCGACGCCGGGATCGACCTCGATCTCGAGGAGCTCAAGCGCCGGCGACAGGGTCGTCGCAGCTGGCAGCGCGAAGCCTCCCACCAGCTCGAGGCCCACCGCGAACGGCGGGCCGACCCGATCCCGCGCGGGCGCCGCGAACGCCTTGAGGACGCCAAACGCCGACTCGAGCAGGAGCTGGCCGTCGACACCGCGGCTAACCAGGCGTATGAGGCGTTTCACGCCGGCGGTCGGGACACGCTGGGCCGGCGGATGGGCAAGCACCCCAAGCCCCACACCCCGCCGCTGCTGCCCGAGGGGATGGTCAATCTCACCGACCCCGACTCGCGGCTGATCCATGACAAGCGCATGGCCAAGCTGCAGGGCTACAACGCGCAGGCCGCGGTCAGCTGTGACGGGCAGATCATCCTCGCCGCGGAGATCTCAACCCGCTCCCCGGACTTCGGTCACCTCGCCCCGGTGTTCGACGCCGCCGTGCGCGACCTGGCGCTGGCCGGCGTGCACCAACGTCCGGCGACGGTGCTGGTCGACACCGGCTACTGGCACAGCGAGCAGACCGACCAGATCGTCGCCGCCGGCACCCAGGTGCTCATCCCGCCCCAATCACGCACTCGCGCGACCCCCCGGCCGGGATGGGACCGCGGCCGCTACGCATTCATGCGCGCGGTCCTGGCCAGCCCGGCCGGCAGTGCGCTCTATCACCAGCGCGCGCAGTCAGTCGAGCCGACCTTCGGGCAGATCAAGCACAACCGCGGCTTCCGGCAACTCCGACGACGAGGCCGCGTCGCCGCCCCGGTCCGAGTGGCGCCTGATCACCGCCACCCACAACCTTTTGAAGCTTCACCAGCACTGGATCGCACCCATCACCGCATGAAAGCCGGCCGGGCGCCTCCGCTCTAAAATCACGTCCGCTCCACGCCGGGCGACCGTCAGACCTTTGCCCGACAGCCTCCCGCGATAGGTCACGAGGCGGCGGCTGGCGCTGACGAGCGCTTGGCCGGAAGGCGATCACCAGCTCGCCCGGCGTGGCGGTGTCCGTGCTTCCGCCGGTCAGGGTGCTTCACCGCGATTGCGGTCACCAGCGCGTGCGAAACGAAGTGCGCTCGGCGCCGGCCACGTGCTTCGATACCCGATGACCTGGTGAGCCT